>NZ_BAABZW010000008.1:0-1043 GCF_040365325.1 Intrasporangium sp. DVR
TGAACCGGCACGGGTTCTCTGCCGCTCTCATACTGGCTGCTCCTCGGGGGTGAGGGCGCCGTAGTGGGCTTGCTCGTACGCGACCGGGCTGAGCATCCCGATCGCCGAGTGGAGCCTTCTGTTGTTGTACCACTCGACCCAGCCGGCGGTGGCGAACTCGACGTCGGCGAGGGTCCGGTACGGGCCGCGGTGGAAGACCTCGGTGCGGATGCACTCGGTCTTGTACAGCCCGTTGCCGCTCTCGATCATCGCGTTGTCGTAGGCATCGCCGACCGAGCCGATGCTCGCGGCGATCTGCTCGAGGTCCAGGTGCTCGGTCAGTCGGATCGAGGTGTACTGCGAGCCGGCGTCGGAGTGATGGACCAGCTCGCCGGCGACGACCGGGTGCCCGTCGCGGTCACGCTGCCACAGCGCCATCCGCAGCGGGATCATCACCAGGTCGGTCTGCTTGGACATCGAGGCGTGCCAGGCCACGATCCGGCGCGAGTACACGTCGAGGATGAACGCGACGTACACGAACCCGGCCCACGTGCGCACGTAGGTGAAGTCGGTGACCCAGACCCGGTTCGGCCCCGGCGCGGTGAAGTCGCGTCCGAGCAGGTCCCCGGCCCGCCGGCCGTCGCTGGCCGGGATCGTCGTGCGGACTCGCTTGAGCCGCCGAACTCCGTTGTGCCCCATGGCCTTCAGGCAGCGGGCGACGGTGCAGTGCGCCACCTCGTGGCCCTGCGCACGCAACGCGGCGGTCACCTTACGCCGCCCGTACAGCGACTCCGGCGCGGCCACCCACCGCCGCGGCCGGCCCGCGGTCAGCTCCGCCGGGGTGGTCACCTCGGTGTGGAACAGGTCCCAGATCGCGTTCATCAGGTACGCGTCCGAGAGCTGCCTGGTCGAGGGCTGCGCCCGTTTCCACGCCCGGTAGGTGCGTGCGGCGACCTGGCAGCCCTGCTCGGACAGGACCCGACAGACCGACTCGACCGCATGACCCTTGGCCCGCATCTCATCGATGAAGCCCATGGTCATCGCCCTCGGGGGTCGAGCTCCCC
>NZ_BAABZW010000009.1:0-257087 GCF_040365325.1 Intrasporangium sp. DVR
ATAACCGATGTCATGCCGACGTCGGCATGACATCGGCCGGGCCCTCAGGTCGCTCTTGCTCATCCGGAACGACGCCTCGACGTGCCACAGGTCGTGATAGCTCGCGATCACCTCTCCGGCGGGCATCACCTCGGCAGGGATGTTGGTGACGTAGCCCTTGAGCCCGGCCACGCGCCGCGCCCTCGCGAGGGACGCCTCGTCCAACGTCTGGGTCCCACTCTTGGTGGTGACGAATCGTGGGGTGCGGGCGGCCTTCTCCCCGGCGACGACGGCCTTGGCCCGGTTCTCCTGCAGGGTGAGGGTCTTGCCGTCCCGGACGGCGCGTTTACGGGAGTAGGCCCACACCGCCCGCCAAGACTTCGCGTGTACGGCCGGGTCCCACACCGGCTCAACCTTCTTGTTCGAGTCGTTGATCGCAGTCGCTGCCCTGGTTGCCACCCGTGGGGTGATGGTGTCGATGACCTGTCCGTCGGTGAACGCGTCCCCGTGCCAGCGGAAGTGGGAGGCCAGGTCGGCCGGTGCCTTGGTGACGCGGGAGCCGACGATGAACCGCAGCCCGGCCTCGTCCAGGTCCTTGAGGTTGCCGGCCGACAGCATCCCGGCGTCGGCGACCACGACCATGTCCGACAGGCCGTGGCGGGCCTGGAACTGGCGGATGACCGGGATCATCGTGGACGTCTCTGCCTTGTTGCCCTCCCAGCAGCCGATCTCGAGCGGGAAGCCTCGCCGGTCCACGAGCAGCCCGACGATGATCTGCGGGTCGACCCGGCGCTCCTTCGAGTAGCCGACCTTGCGCAGCTCGTCCTCCTGCTCGGCCTCGAAGTACAGCGTGGTCACGTCGTACAGGCACAGCGACACATCCCCGCTGGCCGCGGCGTGGGTGAAGCAGGCGGTCGCGATCTGGTCGCGGTAGCCGCCCGTCGCGGCCCGCTGCAGCGACCGGAACACCGTGCGCAGCGACGCATGGGCCACGCCGATCTCGTCGAGGACCCGAAGCGAGTCGGCCTTGGACGTCGGCTCGATGATCCGCGCCAGCACCAACTGCGCGAACGCCGCATCGTCCACCGCGTCGAACCCGAGCCGGGCGTACACGCTGGCCAGCACATGCCACAGCAGTGCCGAGCGCTTCCCGGTGATCACCCCGGCCCGGCCCTGCGCCGGCACGCCGGGCAGATCCAGATCGAGCGACTCCTGGCCCGGTCGCAGTCGCCGCTTGGCCTCGGCCATCAGCACCGCGAGCTCCGCCTCACCATGCGCGGTGCCGACGTGCTCCAGAACGACATCGCGGCCGGCTCGGCGCTCCGCGATCTGGACCTTCGTGCTGCCCGACCGGCCAGGCGACTTCCGCACGAACACCACAACCCCGACCCTACCGACCGGCGGGGTGTGTCCTTTCCCTCCCGCTCAAGTCGCTGACCAGCACAAACGCCGACCCCACCCGCGATGGGCCGTCAAATGGCACGAGTCAGGACACACGCCGACGCCACTCCTGGTGCGGCTACCGCAGCCCGATCGCCTACGAGGCCTTCACCGCCGCTACGCTCCCGTCAGCGGCGTAATCCCACCCCGTGTCCAAGAACCGGGGGCAAGGCCCAACTCAGCGTGGGGCACCGACACGCAGAACCCCAGGGCTCGCATCGAATGGGGATATTCGACCCACCGAGTGATTGCCTGGTAGATCCGCCGGACCCGTTCGTGATCTCCCGTGTAGAGGCTCGAAAGCGCTCCGATGGCGTAGTCGCCAGAGTGCCAAGCCACGTCCCTTAGATCAGTTCCGTCGTCGACGCCGACATACTCGAACGGCGCCAGCAACTGGTCGTCGACCGCCTCCCAGAGCCGCAACTCCGTGGTGTAGCGACCACCGAACAGGTCGCTGATGTCTCTGCCGTCGGTACGCTCTGGTGTTGCCGTCAGTCCAACCAGGTCGCGCGGCCTAAAATGCGCGATCACCGATTCCCAGGACTCGGCTGCCGAGTGGTGTGCCTCATCGACGTACATCACTTCGTATGCCAACGGGTCGACATCAGTCAACCTGTTGTGCAGGGTCTGCACCATAGCGAACACATGGGCTTCGCTGGTGAGGCGACCGGAGGACCCGCGAAGTAGCTCCCCGAACGCCGGGTCCTGGAGAACTTGGCGGAATGTCTCACGGGCCTGCTCAAGGATCTGTTCCCGATGAGCCACGAAGAGCAGCTTGGGACGGGGGGCGCCGGGCTCACACAGCCGCGCGTAGTCAAGGGCCGCGATCACTGTCTTGCCGGTGCCAGTCGCGGCGACGAGAAGGTGGCGATGCTCATCGAACTCCGTCCGCCTCGTCGCCAGCGTGTCGAGGACACGTTGTTGATGCGGTCGCGCTCGTATCCGGAGCAGTTCGTACGCCGCTTGCAGCTGGTCGTTCAGCCTGCCGATCTCTCGACGTGCACGCCTGCCGAAGCCCGCAGCGGCGTAGCCCTTGGCTTCGTCCAGCGCGGCGTCCAATCGGTCGCGATCGTCCAGCCCGTAACGCTCATAGACGGGCGTGTTCCAGTAGGTGTCAAATACTTGCTGGATGCGGCTGAAGACCGCGGGGGCATCGGCTCGAGCGAGTCGAACGTTCCATTCCAGTCCTGTGTAGAGGGCCGCCTCGGACAAGTTCGATGATCCGATGAAAGCTGTATCGAGTTCGCCGGGGCGCCGGAAGAGCCACGCCTTGGCATGCAGCTTGGTGACCATTCCCTGGTAGTTGACTCGGACCTCAGCGCCCAAGTCGATGAGGTCATCGAGTGCTTTGCCGCTCGTCGATCCAAGGTACGTCGAGGTGATCACCCGGATACGGCCACCTCGATCAACGAGCGCCCGAAGGTCATCGCGCAGCGCTTCGATTCCCTTGTAACCCACGAAGGCGCAGATCAGATCGACCTCATCAGCGCATCGAAGCTCTTGTTGCAGGACCGATCCGAGGGACGGCTCGCCAGCACCATTGACCATGAGCTCACTCGTGCTCAGTGGGATGGATGGGTGCTCTGGTAAGGCAGCGGCGGCCAGACCGGATTCTCTGCGAATACCGCGCAAGACCTGAACTGGCGTGACCACCCGGTCGATAGCGAATTCTGTGCCGAGTGCATCGATCGCGGAGTTCACGAGTCCTGCGCTTGAGGACACGTCGTCCTCAGTAGTGGGCGCCCGTAGTCGCCTCGCAACGCGCAGGAGATGCTTTCCCAGCCGCTCGACCGCCTCGCTTCTGTCGAGCCGCGTGACGTCGACCCGATCGCTGGCTAGGAGCTCCAGCGCACCGGTCAATTCGGCAGTGATGAGCTCGTCGCGAAGGCCCGGCGGCAGTTGGTCACCACTATTCACGCGTCATCCTCCCCGAGTTCCAACTGATCGGAAGCTTAGGGCCGGACGGCTTGAGTGTGCGCAATACGACGGACGCGAACGTCGCGAACCGGAACCACCCTCGACGGCAGCTCCTCGGCGCCCTAGTCGGACGGAAGTGCCGGGTCAGTGGCGGCCCTTGCGCCCTCGACTGCTCGCGTCCTCGGGAGCGTCAGCCGAGCTGAGAGCGCACCGCGGCGATCGCTCCGGACACCTGTTGGTACCCATCGGTCGTGATGTCGCCCGAGGATGAGAGCCGGTCGACGTAGCTGTCGAGGTCGGACAGTCTGCGGCTGAGCTGGACGGAACTGCGGTCCACCCATCTGGCCACCTCGTCGGCGAGCTGGACGAGGTCCTTGCCGGCCGCGGCCGTGACGTCCCCGGCACTCACCGCGTTCCGAACCGTGGCGCGCAAGGAGCTCACCGCCTCGGTGAGGGTGCGCGGAGCGGTGGCAGCGGAGGAGGCCGTCGTCGCCGGCTCTGACGCACCCGATCTGGTTGTGGTCCGCGTGCTCGTCGTGCTCGTCGGTGTCCTGGTCGTCGTGGTGGACGTGCCGCTCGTTTCGGTTGCCGCGGGTGTCGTCGGGGAGGCCGAGGAAGCGCCCCCGCTCGTGCTGGGGTTGGCGGTGGCCGGGGCCGTCGTGCCCGGCGCCGCAACCGGTCCCTCCGTGTCGTCCCCGCCCAACGACAGGAAGAGGATCACGAGGACGAGGGCGACGGCTGCCAGGCTGCCCGTCACCCACGACCAGGGGATCGAGCTGACGCCGAGGACGCCGGCGACGCCGCGCTCCTCCGAGTCGTCCTCCTCGGCACCGAGGGCGGCGATCACCCGGGTCGGTTCGGCGTCGTCCCCCAGCCCGTCCCCCAGCCCGTCCCCCAGCCCGTCCCCCAGCCCGCCCCCCAGCTCAGCAGCGGCCCCCGGCTCAGCAGCGGCCCCCACCCCAGCGGGCAGCCCCACCGCAGCGGCTGCGCCCAGGACGGGCAGAGCCGCCACCACACCTCGATCGGCCAGATCGGCGGCGATCCGTCCGAGCCGGCTGACGACCTCGTCAGCGGACACCGGGCGGCGGGTCGGTGAGTATGCGAGGAGGTCATGGACGAGGCCGTTGAGCGCCGGGTCGACGTCTGGCTTGCCGTCCGACGGCCACGGGGCGCCGGTGCGCGCGGCTGTCGGCTCGGACCCGTCCGGCCCGGTCGCGACGACTGTCGCGGGTGCCGGAGGTCTCCCGCTCAGCAGGGTCATCATGAGGCAGCCGAGCGCGTAGAGGTCGCTGCGCGCGTCAGCCTCGTCCCCGGCGACCTGCTCGGGTGCGAGATAGGGCGAGACAACGGGCGACGGCGGCTCGTCCGCGGTCGCCGCACCACCGCCGAAGCCGCCGACCTGCACCACCCCCCGCTCCGGCGAAGCCACCACCACACCCGGCTCGAGAGAGCCGTGCACCACGCCGGCCCGGTGCGCCGCCGCGAGCGCTGCGGCGACGCGGCCTGCCGCGGCGATCGTCGCGCCATCGGTCATCCCGCCGTGCTCGTCGACGAGGGTGGCCAGGCCCAGACCATCAAGGGGTGCGTCGCTGAACTCGGCCGCCCAGGTGGACCCGTCCTCGCCGGAGCGCACCGTGACGAACTCACCGGGTTGCAGGTGGTCCTCCATGCCGTCCCCTTCAGACGAGCCGCCGGACCGTTCGGCGGAACGCGGCAAGGCTACACAGGCCGCGACCCACCCGGAGAGGGGCCGCGGCCGTTCAGCCGGGGCCCGAGTTTGAGCGACGGGGCGTGATCCTCTACGGTGACCCAAGTAATTAACTGTTCAACTACTGACTGGGAAGCCACCGTGACCTCTCTCCTCAAGCCCCTCCCCGCCCGCGATGCCGTCCTGCTGATCGCCCGCGTCGCCCTCGGCGCGATCTTCGTGGCCCACGGCTGGCAGAAGTTCACCGAGTGGGGCCTCGACGGCACCGGCGCGGCCTTCGAGCAGATGGGTGTCCCGCTGCCGGGCGTCGCGGCGACCCTGGCTGCCGTCATCGAGCTGATCGGCGGCCTCGCCCTCATCCTCGGCGCGCTCACCACCGCCGTCAGCCTGCTCCTCGCCCTCGACATGGTCGGTGCGGCCGTCCTGGTCCACGTGGCCAACGGCGTCTTCGTCACGGACAACGGCTGGGAGCTCGTCGCCGCGCTCGGCGCCGGAGCGCTCCTGCTCGCAGCGGCCGGCGCCGGCGCATACAGCGTCGACCGACTGCTCACGCCCCGCGCGCAGGTGCGCGTCGACGAGCGGGAGAAGGCCCTCGTCCACTGACCAGGCCAAGCCAGCTCAGCGGCATACGGCAGCCGTATGCCGCTGGGCTCGCCCGGGTGCCCCGAGCGGGCTCACGCCGGGCCACCGTCTCCGACGCTAGAGTCGGGAGACTCACCCGGTGAAGGAGTCGACCATGACGCACGGCACCTCGCTCGCATGAGTGCGCAACCGGTGTGGCCGGAGCTGCCCGTGGCGAGCTGGCAGCCGACCCGAGACACCCTGACCCTGTGGCTCCAGGTCATCGGCAAGATCCGCATCGCCCGCACCCCGCTGCTCAACCACTGGTGGAACGCTCCGCTCTACGTCACCTCGCGTGGCCTGACGACCTCGCCCATGCCGGGGGATGCGGGACGGAGCTTTTCCATCGATCTCGACCTGCTCGACCACCACCTCGACATCACCACCACGCGGGGCGAGCACCGACGCCTGACGCTCGAGCCGAGGACGGTCAAGGACTTCTACACCGAGCTCAACGGCCTCCTCGGGGAGCTGGGGCTCGGCACCGAGATCTGGCCGGTGCCCGTCGAGCTCCCGGAGGCCATTCCGTTCGACCAGGACACCACGCACGGCGCCTACGACGCCGAGGCGGTGACCGCCTTCTGGCGGACCCTCGTCGAGGTGCAGCGGGTCTTCGAGGTGTTCCGGGCGCGGTTCGTCGGCAAGGCCAGCCAGGTCCACCTGTTCTGGGGGGCGCTCGACCTGGCCACGACGCGCTTCTCCGGAAACGAGGCCCCACCGCACCCGGGCGGCATGCCCAACTGCGGTCCTCACGTCATGCACGAGGCGTACTCCCACGAGGTGAGCAGCGCGGGCTACTGGCCCGGCGCTGAGGGTGAGGGCATCTTCTACTCGTACGCCTACCCCGAGCCCGACGGCTACCGGGGACGTCCCGCCGGCCCGGCCGGCGCCCGGTTCGACACCGGCCTGGGCGAGTTCGTCCTCCCCTACACCGACGTGCGGACCGCTCGCGACCCGGACGCCGTGCTGCTCGACTTCCTGCAACGCACCTACGAAGCCGCGGCGGTCACCGCCCGCTGGGACCGCGGAGCTCTCGAGCGGCCGGCAGTGGCGACGTCGCGAACTTGACCTGCGTCAAGGACGGCCCGGCCTGCCCGTGGTGCACTCGGCGTGATGGCGGGACCCGCCCGCCGGAGACCGAGCTCACCACGTGAGCCGACCCGAGGAGGTCACCATGACATCGACCACCACCCACGACATCACCCCGATGCAGCGCGACGAAGCCGCCGCCGCCGCCATCCGGCGCCACCACGAGCATCTCGTCACCGAGCTCGGGCAGCTCGTCGAGGCGCTGCGCACGCCCGACGGAGCCGATGAGGGAGCCGATGACGGGGCCACCGCCAAGGCGCAGCTCGTGACCTGGGCCCGCACCGCCCTCGCCCCCCACGCGGCGGGCGAGGAGACGACGTTCTACCGGTCCGCCGCCGAGCTCGAGGCCGGCCGCCTCCTCATCGCCGGCATGGTCGCCGAGCACCAGGTCATCCTCGGCATCGTCGCCGCCATCGACGCGAGCACGGAGCCGGCCGCGACCGCCGCATGGGCGGAGGCACTGCTTCGCGTCTTCACGAGCCACGCGGCCAAGGAGAACGACCTCGTCCTCCCGCTGCTCGTGTCCGACCCGAGCACCAACCTCGCCGAGCTCCTTGAGCAGATGCACCACGACGCGCACTAGTCACGGCTCGAGCACACCCGCGGGCCCGGGCCGCGCCGTCGCCTCGCCCCGGGTCGCCTCGAGCTCGGCGATGAGGGTCTGGGCGTCGTACGGCCCCACGTGCCGGCGCTCGCCGACGAAGAAGGTCGGCGTGCCGCGGGCGCCGCTGGCCTCGGCGCTGACCACGTCCGAGCGGATGCGTTCTTCGTGCACCCCCTCGTCGATCTCGCGGATGAAGCGCTCGACGTCGAGTCCGAGGTCACCGGCGTAGCCGGCGAGGTCCTCGATCTCGAGGGCGTCCTGGTGCTCGAAGAGCAGGTCGTGCATCTCCCAGAACCGGCCCTGGGCCGCGGCTGCCTCGACGGCCGCGGCCGCGAGCTCGGCGTGCGGGTGCACGTCGGGCAGGGGCAGGTGCCGGACGACGTAGCGCAGGTCCTCCCCGAAGTGGGCCCGCACCTCCTTGATGACGCCGGTCGCGCGGCCGCAGAAGGGGCACTCGAAGTCGGCGTACTCGAGCAGCGTGACCGGCGCCGACACGGGACCGCGGATGTGGTCGTGCTCGGGGTCGACCGGGCGGTCCAGCACCATCGGCAGCCCAGCGGTCGTCTCGCCGCGCAGCACGGCGGCGAGCTTGAACACCAGCCACCCGAGCGCCGTCGCGAGGACGAGCGAGAGCAGGACGCCGACCGTCGCCTCGTCCTGGAGTTCGGGCCCGAAGGCGAGCCCGACGATGAGCAGCGACACCGTGAAGCCGATGCCCGAGAGCGCGGCGCCGCCGAGCACCTGTCCGGGGCCGAGGCACTGCGGGAGCGGGCCGACGCCGAGCCTCGCGCCGAGCAGGGCCGCTCCCCCGATGCCGACAAACTTGCCCACGACCAGCCCGAGCACGATGCCCCACGTCACCGGCGACCGGAGCGCCTCGGCGAGCACCCCACCCCGAAGGTCCACGCCGGCGTTGGCGAGCGCGAAGACGGGCACGACGACATACGCGGTCCACGGGTGGAGGACGAGCTGCATCCGCTCGTTGACCGGCACGGCACGCACCAGGGCCGCCTGGGCCGACCGACCGACATCGGCGAGCGGCGACTGCCGGAACGCGTGGAACTGCCGGGCGGCCTGCTCGACCTCGTGCCGCCGGGGCGCGTAGGCCGGGACGAGCAGGCCGGCCACCATTCCCGCCACGGAGGCGTGCAGCCCCGACTGCACCGTGGCGAACCACAGGGTGAGGATGGTGAGGGCGTACGGCCACGTCCGCCACACACCGAGGCGTCCGAGCAGGGCGAGCACCGACACGGCGACTGCAGCCAGGGCGAGTGCGAGCAGGTCGATGTCCTCCGAGTACACCGCGCCGATGACCGACACGGCGACGATGTCGTCGACGACGGTCAAGGTCAGCAGGAAGACGCGCAGCTGGGTGGAGGTCGTCGGTCCGACGAGCGCGAGGGTGCCCAGGAGGAAGGCGGTGTCGGTGCCGATGACGATGCCCCACCCGTTGGCGGCCTCACCGGACGAGTTGACGAGCAGGTAGAGCAGCGCCGGCACGACCATCCCGCCCAGCCCGGCGAGGAGGGGCAGGCGCAGCCGGCGCCGGTCGGTGAGCTCGCCGACGGACAGGTCCCGCCGCACCTCGAGGCCGATGACGAGGAAGAACACCGCCATGAGCCCGTCGTTGATCCAGTGGTGCAGGTCCATCGCGAGGCCCCGGCCGCCGACGTCGACGGCGAGCCGGGTCTCCCAGAGGTGGACGTAGGCGTCGGACCACGGGGAGTTGGCCCAGGCGAGGGCGAGGACCGTGGCGATGACGAGCAGCGTCGCCCCACCCGACTCGGTCGCGAGGTAGCGTCGCAGCGGTGCGGAGAGCTGGGCACCGAGCAGCCGCCGGTGAGTCTGTCCGGTCGTCGAGGCCACGTGCTGATCCTGCCGTGTCGCGCCACCGGAAAGCACCGGCTCGTCGTGCTGACTTCCGAGCCGACCCGGGAAGCTGTCGTATGCCGCTGAGCCGGCCCAGCGGCATACGACACCTCGGGTGGGTGGCTAGGTGACGTCCGCCTGCCGCTCACCGACGTCGAGCGCGGCGTCGAGCAGCTCCACGAGGTGGAGGACGCGCCCCTTCGAACCGCGGCGCTTGAGGCCGTTGATCATCTGCCGCTGGCACGGCATGTTGACGACGATGAGGTAGTCGAGGTCGGCCGCCTCGATCTCGTCGAGGTGGACATCGAGGACCCGTTGGGAGTCCTCGGGGCGCAGCAGCGAGTAGGTGCCCGCAGCACCGCAGCACGCCCCGGCGGACGGCAGCTCGACGTAGTCGGCGACGCGGCCGATCAGCTCCCGCGGCTGCGCCGTGACGTGGAGACCGTTGCGCAGGTGACAGGAGTCCTGCAGGCCGGCTCGGACCGGCCGCCCGTCGACCGTCACCCGGCCGAGCGGGGGCAGGCGCTCAGGATGCTCTCCCCAGAACTGGAGGAGGAACTCGGACAGCTCCCGCACCCGGTCGCGCCCCAGCACGTTGGCGACGTGGGCGCCGCAGCCACCGGCGGTGGTGAGGATGACTCCGGGCATGACCCGCCCCAGGTCCTCCGCCATGGAGTGAGCGGTCGTGGAGTCGCCGTTGTGCGCGTGGAGGGCGCCGCAGCAGCCCTGCCCGGAGGGCACGTCGACGACGCCGGGAAGCAGCCGCAGGACCGCCCGGGACAGCTGTGGGAACATCGCCCGCTCCGCGCAGCCGAGCATGAGGTGCGCCTGCACGTCGGCACGCGCCGGACCGGTCGGCTTCGCCGCGCCGCGCACCCGTCCCGCCGCCTCCAGCAGGGGCTTGGCCCGCATCCCGGCTCGCAGGGCCAGGGCCACGGGCGGGACGTGCCGCCCCCGCCACTGGTGGTCACGCCACTGCTCGAGGAGCGCGCCGTAATGGACCCCTGCGGGGCAGACCGTCTCGCACGCCCGGCAGCCGAGGCAGAACGAGGCCTGCTCCTGCAGCGTCGGGTCGTCCTCGTCGAGCCGACCCGTCTCGAGGGCCCGCATGAGCGTGATCCGGCCGCGGGGGCTGGAGCGCTCGTCCTGCGTCATGGCATAGGTCGGACAGGCCGGCAGGCAGAACCCGCACGAGATGCAGGCCGCGAGCAGGTCCTTGTCGAAGATGCCACGCTCCGTCATGAGCCCAGCTTCCCGGGGTTGAGGATGCCGGCCGGGTCGAAGGCGGCCTTGATCCGCTGGAGCAGCGCCATCTGCACGGGGCCGAGGCGGGCCGCGAGCCAGGGACGCTTGGCCGCGCCGACACCGTGCTCGCCGGTGATCGTGCCACCCAGGGCCATGGCGGCGTGGAAGATCTCGTCGAAGGCCGCCTCCGCACGGTGACGGGCATCGCCGTCGTCGGGGTCGAACACGATCGTGGGATGGAGGTTCCCGTCGCCCGCATGGCCGAACGTCGCGCACGTGACGGAGTGCCGGGAGGCGATGGCATCGATCGTCTCCACCATCTCAGCGAGGCGGGGTCGGGGGACGGTGACGTCCTCGAGCATGGTGATCGGCGCGAGCCGGGCCAGTGCGGGCAGGGAGCATCGGCGCGCGGTCAGGAGGGCCTCGGACCCGGCGATGTCCTGGGCGAGGGTCACGCCGCGGGCCCCGACGTCGGTGCACACGTCGGCCATGCGTTGCAGCGACGAGGCCACCATCTCGGGACCACCGTCGTCGCCGAAGAGCAGCAGTGCCCCGGCCTGCCGGTCGAGGCCGAGCTGGGCGTAGTCCTCGACGGCGTTGACGCACCGGTTGTCGAGGAACTCGAGGGTTGCCGGCAGGGTGCCCTCGGCGATGATCCGGGCGACGGCGCGACCGGCGTCGGAGAGGTGGTCGAAGTAGGCCAGGCCGGTCATCGCGGTCGCTGGCATGGGCAGCAGGCCGACGGTGATCTCGGTGATGACGGCCAGGGTTCCCTCGGAGCCCGTGAGCAGCCGCGTGAGGTCGTAGCCCGCGACGTCCTTCCAGAGCCGGCCACCGGTGCGCATGACCTCGCCGGTGGGGAGGACGACCTCGAGGCCGAGCACGTAGTTGCGGGTCACGCCGTACTTGAGGCCCCGCAGGCCCCCGGCGCACATCGCGACGTTGCCCGCCACGGTGGAGACGGTGCGGCTGCCGGGGTCGGGCGCGTAGAGCAGACCCTTGGCGGCGGCCGCGTCGGCGAGCGTCGCGGTCGTCGTCCCGGCCTGGACCACGGCGAGCAGCTCGCCCTCACTGACCTCGAGCACCCGGTTCATCCGCGTCAGGACGAGCACGATGCCGCCGTGCTCCGGAATCGTGGCCGCCGCGAGGTTCGAGCCCGCTCCTCGGGGCGTGACCGGGATGCCCCGCCGGGAGGCGAGCGCGAGGATCGCGCTCACCTCCTCGGTGGTGCCCGGCATGACCACGGCGTCCGGCCGGGCCCGGAAGAGGGGCGTGGCGTCGCGGGAGAAGGGTTCGACGTCCCCGTCGAGGCTCAGCACGTGCGTTGCACCGACGATGCCACGCAGCTCGGTCAGGACGTCCTCCGGCAGTCCGGGGCCGGAGCCCCGGAGGCGCGGGGTGGTGCCTTGGGTGCTCATGGCAACATCCAACCGAGAATCGGCGTCGACTGGAGGAATACGAGGACACAGAGGAAGAGGAGCAGTCCGACGCTCCACGGCAGGACCCGCCGCAGGATGGCCGACTCCTGCCCGTCCAGGCCGGCCGAGCTGGCCGCGATGGTGAGGTTCTGCGGGCTGATCATCTTGCCCACGACGCCACCGGTGGTGTTGGCGGAGACGAGCAGGCTCTCGTTGATCCCGGCGTGGGACCCGGCCGTCGCCTGGAGCTTGGCGAACAGGGCGTTGGCACTGGTGTCGGAGCCGGTCACCGCGGTGCCGATCCAGCCGAGGACGGGCGAGAGGAAAGCGAAGAAGGCGCCGGTGCCGGCGATCCACGTGCCGATGGAGATCGTCTGACCCGAGAAGTTCATGACGTATGCGAGGGCGAGGACGCTCGCGACGGTGAGGATGGCCCATCGCAGCTTGACGACGACTTCGGTGAAGTCGCGCACGGCCTGCTGGGCGCTGATCCGATAGACGATCGCCACGATGACCCCGGCCAGGAGCAGCATCGTTCCGGGGCTGGAGAGCCACTGGAACGTGTAGACGGTCGAGGAGATCGGCTTTCCGGCCGCGCTGATGACGTGCCCGTCGAGGCCGGGCCAGGCGATCTTCTGGTCCGTGCCCGCGAGGAAGCTCTTGACGGCGGGCACCAGCTTGGTGACGGAGAAGACGGCGATGACGAGCAGGTACGGGAACAGGCCCATCCAGATCCGTGCCGTCGGGAGTCGCTTGGGGGTGAGGCTGTCGGTCACGTCACCGGATCCTCCGGCGCGGCCGGGGCGGGTCATGGTCGTCGCACGTGCGGACCCAGCAGACCCGGCAGACCCGGCAGACCCGGCCGACCCGGAGACGACGCGACCCGCGGCCACGGCGTCGGCGTGCTCGAGCTCACGACCCGCCGCGAGGCGCTCGTGCGCCTCGTGGGCGCCGACGGGCGTCCACACACGCAGGAAGAGGACGGTGGCACCGAGCCCGGCGAGCGAGGCGACGATGTCGGTGAGCGCGACGGACAGGTAGTTGGAGGTGAGGAACTGGGCGATGCCGAAGGCCACTCCCGTCACGAGCGCTGCCGGCCAGACCTCACGGAGGCCGCGCCTGCCGTCGACGACGAGCAGGAGCAGGAGTGGGACGACGACGGCGAGCAGCGGCGCCTGGCGACCGACGATGGCCCCGATCTCGGACTCGGGGATGCCCGTCAGGGTGGCAGCGGTCGTGATCGGGATGGCGATGGCGCCGAAGGCGACCGGAGCGGTGTTGGCGAGCAGGACGGTGCCTGCTGCCCGGAGCGGAGCGACGCCGAGCGCGATCAGCATGGTGGCGGTGATGGCCACCGGGGCGCCGAAGCCGGCCAGGGCCTCGAGGAGCCCGCCGAAGCAGAAGGCGATGAGGACCGCCTGGATGCGGGGGTCCTCGCTGACCATGTTGAAGGTCGCGCGGAGGTCCTCGAACCGTCCGCTCGTCACGGTCAGCTGGTAGAGCCAGAGGGCCGCCAGGACGATCCACATGATCGGGAAGACGCCGAACACGCCGCCCTGGGTGGCCGAGAGGACGGCCAGCGAGGCGGGCATGCCGTAGCCGACGATCGCCACGAGGAGCGCGGTGCCGAGCCCGGCGAGGGCGGCCACGTAGGCCTGGGTCTTGATGACTCCGAGGAGGAGGAACACCACGACGAGGGGCAGCAGGCCGACCAGCGCCGAGAGCGCCAGGTTGCCGCCGATCGGTGCGAGGGACTGGGTGAAGTCGTCGGCCACGAGACCTGTGGCGATCGGGACTGTCGCGAGCATCAGGGGACTCCTTCTGCCGCCGTTGCTGGTGCGACGGCCGGCTTACGGCGCTGTAAGGGAAGGCTGTGGTGTTGCGATTCTGTGGTAGGACCACAGTAAGGTGAGGCCACCGTAGGGTGCGCCTAGGATGACGTCAAGTGGTGGGCCGACATTCGGCGGACTCGAAGGGTGCGAATGTGATGACGGCAGGTCCCGATGAGACGGGCGAGGGCTGGGCGCCGGTCACCCGGCCGCGCACCTACGAGCTCGTGCTCGACCGGATCGAGGAGCAGATCGCCTCGGGTCGACTGAGGGTCGGCGACCGCCTACCAGCCGAACGCGAGCTGGCCGCTGCGCTCGGCGTCAGCCGCGTCGCCGTGCGCGAGGCGATCAGGGTCCTCCAGGCGATGGGCCTGATCAGCCAGGCCACCGGGTCGGGCCGCGACGCCGGCACCATCCTGACCTCGGCTCCCGCGGAAGCGCTGACCCGGCTCATCCGGCTCCACGTCCTCGTCGCCAGCGTCAACTCGAAGGACCTCGTCCGCGCGCGAATCACCCTGGAGCGCGAGTCCGCCGCCCTCGCTGCCGCCCATGCCACCGAGGACGACCTGCGACTCCTGGCCGAGGCGCTCGCCACCATGGAGGACCCGGCCAGCTCGGTCGAGCAGTTCAACGACGCCGACACGGCCTTCCACGTCGCGATCGCCCGAGCCAGTGGCAATGCGCTGGTCGCCGAGCTGACCACCGCGCTGCGCAACGCGATGCGATCGACCCTGCTCACCCGGCTCAAGGGCCGTGCCGACTATCCCGATGTGGCCGCTCGGCTGAGCGGCGAGCATCGCAAGATCTACGACGCGATCGCCGCACGCGACTCCCAGCGAGCCGCGGACGAGGTGGCCGGCCACATCGAGGGCTTCTACCCCGACCTCGGCTCGCGAGAGGGGACCGCCGCCCAGACCACGAGCCCCAGCAGGGCAACGAGAACGACGGGCTGAGCCGGGAAGGTCTCGGCGTTGTACTCATACTGGATGTCGGACACCGGCTGGCTCAGAGCCGTGATCGCCCACCCGGCGAGGAAGGCACGGGCCAAGGCGGCGGGCCGGGTGCTCGTGGCCACGGCGCCGGCGGCGAGCCACGTGACGGACCAGACGATCATGATGGCCCCCCAGGTGCTGCCGGGCCGCTCCGACAGCCAGCCGGCATAGAGCATCAGCGTCACGGATCCGACCAACGCGATTCCCAGGCCGACGAGACTGCGCCGATCTGCCAGCCCGGCCCACGCGCCGGAAACCTGCCCTGAGCGCAGCACCGACGTCAGTGTGACGAGCCCGGCCGTCACGACGAGCAGCTCTCCTGCCACGCCGATCAGCAGTCCGGTGGGGATCGACGAGGTGTCCGTGGCCAGCATCCCGAATGCGGTGAGCAGGCTGGTGGCGGCCACCAGGGCGACGCCGAGGCCGAGTCCAGCCGCAACCAGGCCGCGCGGTTGGTCCACGACGACCGCGATGGCCGCAACGATCGCTGCCATCGCAACGATGAAGAGGCCCGCCGTGGGTCCGGGGAACTGGGCCTCGGCCACGTCGCCGTACACCCACGGGGCGGTGAAGCTGGCGAGGATGAGAAGGCCGCCGAGAGCGAACGTGGCTGAGACCGGTCGCCTGGCCCGGCTCGAGAGCAACGGTGAGTCGGTGACAGACGGGGTGGACCTGGGCGGTTCGACCGCAGCTGTGGGAGCTGTCTTCGGTGGTGGGGCCACCGCGGCCGCGACCGGCGTGACGCGCCGCTCGACCAAGGCATCGGCACGAGACGTGGACTCCGTCGCTTCGCTTGGGGCCTCCTCGACGGGCGTGGGGGAGGCGATCACCGGCACGACGACCGACCCGAGTGGGCTCGTGATCGTGACCTGCCCGGCGAACGGCTCGGTCGCCGGCGCCAGGGTCACGATGACCCGACCGTCGTCCTCGACCCGCGCTTCGAGGGGCGGGTCGGCCTCCACCGAGAGCTCTCGGACCAGGGCCGGCCCGTGCACCTCCACCAGCGCGCTCTGTGGCTGCGTGCCGACGCCAGCTCCGCCGAAGTCGATGGACGCTGGTACGACGGTCATCTGCGCCGAGGAGATGGCCGCCGCAGCGTCGTCCGCGACGGACTTCGTGTCGGTGCGCACGACCTCGCGCAGCGCCTCGAGCGCCCCGAGAGCAGCGGACGGGTCGTCGTGCAGCAGGCGGTCCCGCAGCTCGCTGACAGCTCCACGCCGGAAGGTGGGGTTCGCCTCCTTCAGGGCTGCCGCGACGGCCTCGGGGATCGGCGCGGCACGCAGACGCTTGCGCCGGCTGCGCGCGATGTAGAGGTCGCCGGCCATCTCGACGTCCCGGCCCGGCGTCTGCTTCGGGTTCTCGGCGCGGACCCGGTCGAAGACGTAGTCGTAGAGCTCGTCCAGCGACACGAGCCCGTCCTCGTCGCGGTCGGCGTCACCGGTCCGCAGGCCGTCGACGACGGCCGACGTGAAGACGGACGGCTTCGCGGTCTGGTCAGCAGCCAGCGCCGTGCCCTCGAAGGCGTACTCGATCGCGCTGGACGCGCTGATCACCGCACGTCCCCTGCCTCCTCCGAGACGGCCTGCCGGGAAGCTGTCCATGACGTTCACGGGACCTGCCGCTCGCACGGCGACCCCCTCACCGAAGGCCCCGCCGTAGCAGCAGTCGAGGAAGAGCACGATGCTGCGGGCCCGCGACGTCTTCATGCACCGCTGGATGAAGTCGGCGGACACGGCCGTCGATCCGAGCCGGTCAGGGCGCGTGTTCCGGGCGGCCACGAAGAGCTCCCCGGTGTCGCTCTTGATGCCGTGGCCGGAGAAGTGGAGCAGGAGCAGGTCGTCGGGGCGGCTGTCGGCGAACGCGTCCTCGATCCGCCCCTGGACCTCGTGCGACGGCTCGTTGTGCACGACCGTCACGCTGAAGCCGCCCACCTCAGGGTCGCCGAGAACCTCGGCCAGCGCGTCGGCGTCCGCTGCCGGCGCTCTCAGCTGGCCCAGGCTGGCGTGGTCGTACGTGTCGTTGGCCACGATGAGCGCGCGCCGCTCCCCGGTCATATCGACTCCTCGATGCCGTGCCTGCTGAGGAAGGTCCGAAGCAGCTCCTGCCGCTCGGCGTCGTCCGGGTCGTCGAGGACGATGACGTCACCGTCGATCTCGAGTCGGATGGATCGCTTTGCCTGCTGCCCGCGCCTGAGCCAGTCGCGGAGGCACGCGAAGAGCGTGGGCAGTCCCCCCGAGCCGAGCACGGCGACGGACAGAGCGCTGATCTCCGCTGGCCCCAGGGCGCGGGCGCCGTCCGGTGTCGCCGCAACGGTCGAGGTCGGCGAGCCGAGGTCGAGGTGGTCGGCGTGGCGGAGCTCGTCCCGAAGCTGTCGGTGCAGCACGTCACGACGTGCGCCATCGGCCCCGACCTCATCCAATGACAGCTTGAGACTCGCGTCCATTGGTCCACCTCACGGCGGTGCACCCCCTGCACCTCAGATGCTACTCGCGGAGAGGAGACGGCAACCGGCGTTCCAGATACGCACCCGTATGCCGCTGGGCTGGGGCGCGTGGTCGTGGCGCGGTCCCAGCGGGGCCGGCGAGAGACCAGCCCAGCACGAAGTGGACCAGGGCATCTCGGTCTTTACCAAGCCCTGACCAAACCCATAGGAAACGGGTCTGGCGTCCGCGTCGGCTCTGGTGTCACACTCGAGAAGCGCGGCCCAGGACGTGACGCCGCCCACATCCGTGATAGAACTTTCACCGAACCCCTCGTCAGGATGCCCAGTGCTCCGTTACACTGGACGCAGCGAAGGGTTGGGCCCGCACGAACCGCGCCCAGCCCTTCTGCATGTGCTGGCTCGCGCTGTCCCCCTGTCTGTGCGAGCCAGCTCAAGCGGAGACGGACCCGGTGCCTCAGGCACCGGGTCCGTCTGCTTTTCTGCTGGTGGTCGGTCGCTCAGGCCTTGGGGCGGGGCGTGCTGCCGCTCGTCTCGCTCGGCAGGGTGCCGACCGAGCCGTCGATGGCATCGGAGCCCAGCGTGGAGTCCACCGCCGTCACCTCGCCCTGCATCCCCGGCACAGCACCGGTCGACTCGTCGAGCTCTTCGTCGGCCAGGGTCGAGGCGCGCTCCATCTCGGTGTCGGTGACCAGATCGTCGGAGCGGTCCTTGGCGTCGGCGACGGCCGCCTGGCCCTTGGCGGCGAGGTCGCTTGCCTTGTCCTTCGCCTTGGCCGCGGCCTCGACGACCGCGTCCTTGGCGGTCCCCACCTTCTCTGCAGCCTTGTCCTTGAGCGAGCTGCTCGTGTCGTAGCCGGTGGGCGCACCGGTCGTGCTGCCGCTCACGGGCGTGGCCCACGGGTCGTCGGCCTGCTGCCGGCGATAGGCGGCGACGGCAGCAACTGCGGCAGCACCGAGGCCGATGACGATGAGCCAGGTGCGGCGGCCACGTCGGACCGGCTTCGCGACAGCCTCGCCGCTGAGCACCCGGTAGGCGTCCCGGACGCGGTCACCGCTCACCTTGGCCGTCTCGCGTGCGTGCTGCACGCGGGGGTCCGCGGACTCTCGCATCCGCTCCTTCGCCTCGTCAGCGCCTTGCGCGAGCGCGGCCGAAGCGACGCCGATGGCCGCTCCCACCTTGGGGAGCACGGACTCGACCAAGGTCGACTGGGCGGACTCGACCTTGGGTCGGGCCCGGTCCGCGAGATCCGCCGCCACTGGAGCGGCGCGCAGCTTCGCCTCGTCAAGGGCGGTCTTGACGCGCTCGGCTGCCTCGGCGGCCACCGGTGTCGCCTGCTCGCGCATGACGGCGAGGCGCTCTCCGGCGGTGTGGCCGAGCTCGCTGGCAGTCGCTGCCGCGTGCTCCCGAGCCTCGACGACCTGCATCTTGAGTCTCTCGGATCGGGTCGGTTTCGTTCGGAACATGCAACTTCCTCCTAGGTCGTCTGGTCCTTACCCACACTCCGACTGGGTCACCAGCCTCCGGAGCTCGGGACATCGGGAGCGTCCGGCTCCAGGGGCAGGTCGTCGATGGGTTCGCCGGTCTCGTCGTAGGCGCGCTGCGGGCGCGCTGCGCCGAGGCTGACATCCGGCTCCGGTGGCCCGTCCAGGGGTGCCTCCGGGTCGACCTCCACGGAGAGCACCTCCTCGGCGACCTCCTCCTCGTCGGGAATCGTGTCGAACTCGTCGGGCCTCGCCGTGGTGGCGGCTGCCCCGGTGGCAGCTCCTGCGGCACCGGCCGCCGCTGCGCCGGCCGCGGTCCCACCCTGTGCGTGGGTGCTGCCCTCGGCGAGCTTGTCGACCCCCTTGGCCACCTGCTCCTTCGCCTTGGCGATCTTGTCGGAGTACTTTCCCTCGGTCTTCTCGTCGAGCTTGGCGCCAGCCTTGTCGAGGACCGACCCGACCTTGTCCCTGTTGTCCGCCGCGAGGTCGCCGGCCTTCTCCTTGGCCTGCTCGGCCACCTTCTTGGCCTCCTCGGCCAGATGGTCCGCCTTCTCCTTGAGGCCGAGCTCGTCCGCCTTCTGCTTGAGCTTGTCGATGAATGACATGGGCGCTCCTTCGCTCGGGGGTTCTGTCTCGATCCTTCACCCGACGCGCCGCCGGGTCCACCCCTCCTCTACCCAGCGGTACGCCTGCGTCTGAGGCAGCCTGACGGGGCGTGCGAGGATTGGGCGCATGAAGGCAACCCTGCACACCAACTACGGCGACATCGTCATCGAGCTCTTTCCCCACCATGCGCCCAAGACCGTCGAGAACTTCGTCGGCCTGGCGAAGGGCGAGAAGGAGTACAAGGACGACGCGGGCCGCACCAACCCCACACCGTTCTACGACGGGCTGGTCTTCCACCGGATCATCCCCAACTTCATGATCCAGGGTGGCTGCCCCCTCGGCCAGGGCTTCGGCGGACCGGGCTACACCTTCGACGACGAGATCCACCCCGAGAAGGACTTCACCAAGCCCTACATGCTCGCCATGGCCAACGCCGGCAAGCGGATGGGCAAGGGCACCAACGGCTCCCAGTTCTTCATCACGACGGCCCCGACCACGTGGCTGCAGGGCAAGCACACGATCTTCGGTGAGGTGGCCGACGGCCCCTCCCGCGAGGTCGTCGACAAGATCGGCACCGTCCCGACCGGCGCCAACGACAAGCCCCGTGAGGACGTCGTCATCAACTCGGTCACCATCGAGGACTGAGCCGCATTGTCCGACAGTGGAACCGGCGCCCAGCCCCCCGTCTCTCCGGGGGCTGGGCCGCAGCCGGCAGGGCCCTCCGTCTGCCCGCGCCACCCTGACCGTGAGGCCTATGTCAAGTGCCAGCGATGTGGCCGGCCGGCCTGCCCCGAGTGCCAGCGACCGGCGGCTGTCGGCATCCAGTGTGTCGACTGTGTCCGTGAGGCGGCTCGCTCGGCCCCGGCGGCGCGGACGATCTTCGGCGGCCGGGCCACCGACGGGCGGCCCCTGGTCACCCAGGGCATCATCGCCGTCTGCGTGGTGCTCTTCCTCCTCCAGTGGGCGTCACCGGCAGTCACGGACGACTTCGCGTTCCAGCCGGTCCTCGGGTGGACCGAGCCCTGGCGTTTCCTGTCCGCGATGTTCCTCCACGCCCCCCGCTCCCTGTGGCACATCGGTTTCAACATGTACGCCCTGTTCGTCCTCGGCTCCTACCTCGAGCCGATGCTCGGCCGCGCCCGGTTCGCGGTTCTCTATCTGATCAGCGGCATCGGTGGGCAGGTCGCAGTGCTCCTGCTGGCCAACAACCCGACCCTCGATGCACCCCTCACGTCCGCGCACGAGTCGTGGTTCCAGCCCGTGGTGGGTGCTTCCGGTGCCATCTTCGGGCTGTTCGGCGCCCTGATCGTCCTCAACCGGCACCTGGGCCGCTCTGCGGCGGGGATCTACGGCGTGCTCATCATCAACGGCGTGCTCGGCTTCGTCATCCCCAACATCTCGTGGCAGGCGCACCTCGGCGGCTTTTTCACCGGCCTCGCCTGCGCGGGAGCGATCGTCCTCTTCCGACGCCAGAAGGTCCGTCACCTGACCTGGCTCGCCCTGGGCGCGGTGCTCGTGCTCCTCGTCCTGATCACCTTCGGCAAGTACCTCACGGTGCCGGTCGAGATCCGCGAGCTGACCGCCTTCGGGCGCTGAGCGGACGGCGCCGGCCCCATGCATCTGGTCTGTGTCATCGGGCCACCTGCCGTGGGCAAGCGACGCCGAACAGGGTTGTCCACCGCTGTGGACAACCCTGTGGAGGAGTTACATCGCTGTCATTCGTCCCCAGCTGGGGACAAGATGTGGATAACTCCGGTCAGCGCCACCGCATGGTCATGATGAACCCGCCCATGAGGAGGGCGAACCCGATGGCGAGGTTCCACACGCCGATCGCGCTGATCGGATAGCGGTACTCGGTGATGTAGTAGGTGACGATCCACAGCAGCCCGAGGACGAGAAGCGTGATGAAGGCGGGCGCCCACCACGTCGGGTTGGGCTCGGTGGCCTTGGACCTGGGCGGCGGGGTGTACGCCGCCGTCTTGCGGTCACGACCTTTGGACTCGGGCACTGCAGGCTCCTCGGATGAGAGCGTGGGTCAGAATGGGTGTCCACAGCCTAGTTGAGAGGGTTACCGCATGGTGAGCGACGTCCGGCCGGACCGCGAGTCCGACGACGCGCCCGATCTCGCGCCGCCCGATCCCGTGCCTCTCGATGACGCGTCGACCGAACCGGCTGCTCGCCCCCGGCTCGGTTGGCGTTTCCTCGTCCCGCTCGTCACCGCCGCAGCCGGGCTGATGTTCGCGATGAGCTTCCAGGCCGCACAGGGCGACGACCTCCGAGCCGACCGTGACCTCCCGTCCCTGATCATCGAGGGCAACGCCCGCAACGAGGAGAAGGCCAAGGAGCTCGACCTGATCCAGCAGGAGGTGGACGCCCTCACCCGGGCGAGCGGCCCCAAGGACAGCCGGCTCGATGCGCTCAACCATGAGTCCGAGGAGATCGCCGGGGCGGCCGCAGCCACGCCGGTCCGTGGGCCGGCCGTGGAGGTCGTGCTCGACGACTCGAGCCTGAGGCTGGACCAGCTCCCGAGCCGCTTCACCGCCGACGACATCGTGGTGCACCAGCAGGACGTCCAAGCCGTGGTCAACGCTCTCTGGGCGTCCGGCGCCGAGGCGATGATGATCCAGGACCAGCGGGTCATCTCGACCAGCGCGGTGCGGTGTGTCGGCAACACCTTGATCCTCCAAGGACGCGTCTACGCACCGCCCTACCGGATCGAGGCGATCGGCGACGTCGACGCGTTGCTGCAGGGCCTCGACGCCGACCCGACGATCCACACCTACCTCGACTACGTGCAGGCGGTCGGACTCGGTTGGGAGGTCAACACACACCGTGAGGCCGAGTTCCCCGCCTACTCCGGGTCCGTCGACCTCGACCACGCCACCCCGATCCGCTGACCAGGAAGCCGCCATGCCAGCCGCCCCCGCCCCCGCGCCCCGCGTGCTCGTCGTCGACAACTACGACAGCTTCGTCTACACGATCGTCGGCTACCTCGAGCAGCTCGGGGCCGACTGCCGTGTCGTCCGCAACGACGCGGTCGCCGCCAGCGAGGCCGCTGACTACGACGGGGTCCTCGTCTCGCCCGGCCCGGGCACGCCCGAGGAGGCGGGTGTCTCCATGGCGATCATCGAGGAGTGCGCGCGGACGCGGACCCCGATGTTCGGAGTCTGCCTCGGTCACCAGGCCCTCGGTGTCGTCTTCGGCGCCACGGTCGACCGCGCACCAGAGCTGCTCCACGGCAAGACGTCACTTGTCCACCACGATGGCACGGGCGTGCTCCGCGGGCTGCCGTCACCGTTCACGGCGACCCGCTACCACTCGCTGACCATCGACCCGGCGACGCTCCCGGCGGATCTCGTGGCCACCGGCCACACGGACTCCGGCATCGTCATGGCGGTGCGCCACACCGAGCTGCCGCTGCACGGGGTCCAGTTCCACCCCGAGAGCGTGCTCACCGAGGGCGGGCACCGGATGCTCGCGAACTTCCTGGCCGAGTGCGGCGACGCCGGGGCGGTCGACCGCTCGATCGGCCTGAGCCCGCTCGTCACCGCAGCCGTCTGAGCGAACGATCCGGTCTCCGGTCCCTCAGCGACCTCAGCCGCCGCCGCCCCCGTTGTCCGGCGGCGCAGTGGTGCTCGTGGTCGACTCCGTCGCGGTCGGCTCCTGGGTCACCGTGGTGGTCACCGTCTCGGTCGTGGGCGGAGGCTCGGGCGCCTTCGCGACCTCGACCTTGATCTCGGTCCCGATGGCGACCTTCTCGCCCTCCTTCTCCACGGAGAGCACGGTCCCCGGCGTCTTGTCCGACTCGACGTCGACCCGCTTCGGGTTGAGCCCCGCGTTGGCGAGGGTGTTGGAGACGAGGGACCAGTCACGGCCGACCTGGTCCTCGGGGACGACGGTCTTGCCACTGCCGACCACGAGGGTGACCGTCGTGTCCTTGCCGACCTCGGTCCCGATCGGCGGGTTGGTCTCGATGACCTTGTCCTTCTTGACGTTGGGGTCGTCGCGCTCCTCGACGTCGGTGTTGGTCAGTCCGGCGGACCTGAGCGCCTTCTCCGCGGCCTCTCGGTCGAAGCCGCGCACGTCAGGGATCGTGATGCTCTCGGGCCCGGTCGACACGGTGTAGGACACGACCGTCCCCTCGGCGACCTGATCGCCGGCCGACGGGCTCTGCTCGAAGACCTTGCCCGCCTCCATCTCGTTGGAGGCCTCGCTCCTGTTTCCCTGCAGCCGGTACTGCGTGAGGGCACGCTCGACGGCTGCCTCGTCCTTCCCTCTGAGGTCAGGCACGGTCGTCATGGCGACCGGGGGTTCCTGGTTGCCGAACCACGTGGCCGCGCCCCAGCCGACGAGACCGAGGACCGCGAGGACGAGCAGGGTGATCAGGGCGGCCCGGCCGCCCCCGCCGCGCTTCTGACGGGCCTCGTCCTCGTCGTGACCGACGGCCGGCATTCCGGCGGTGTTCTCGTAGCGTTGCCGCCGTGACGTGATGACCGGGGGTTGGACGGCGGTCGGTGTCCCAGCCGCGGTGTACGGCGCGGGCATCGTCTGCGTTGCGGCTGCTCCGACCGCGACGGCTCCGAGCGCGGCAGCACTGATCGGCCGACCGAGCCGGACGTTCTCGAGGTCCTCGCGGAACGACTCGGCGTCCTGGTAGCGCGTCCGCCGGTCCTTGGCCAGGGCGTGGAGGGTCACCGCGTCGAGGTCGCCCCCGACGGTGGAGTTGTACACGCTCGGCGGCTGGGGGGTCTCGCCGACGTGCTGGTAGGCGATGGCCACCGGCGAGTCGCCCTGGAAGGGGGGACGGCCGGCCAGCAGCTCGAAGAGCAGGCATCCGGTCGAGTAGAGGTCGCTGCGCGCGTCGACCGTCTGGCCCTGGGCCTGCTCGGGCGAGAGGTACTGCGCCGTCCCCACCACGGACTGCGTCTGCGTCATCGTGGCGGCACTGTCGGCGATGGCCCGGGCGATACCGAAGTCCATCACCTTGATGTGGCCGTCGGAGGTGATCATGACGTTGGCCGGCTTGATGTCGCGGTGGACGATGCCCATCCGGTGGCTGTAGGCCAACGCGTCGAGGATGCCCTCCGTGATCCTGATGGCCTCCGCCGGGGGCAGCTGCTGGTGGGTGGTCAGCGTCTGTCGCAGCGTGTCCCCGTCGACGTACTCCATGACGATGTAGGGCAGGGTCGTGCGGGTGCCGTTGGGTCCCTCGACAAACGTGTCGTCCTCGCCGGAGTCGAAGATCGCCACGATGGCGGGGTGGTTGAGCCCAGCCGCCGACTGGGCCTCGCGCCGGAAGCGCTTGAGGAAGTTGGCGTCGCGCGCGAGGTCCGATCGCAGCATCTTGATCGCGACCTGTCGCCCGAGCCGGGTGTCGTGGCCGAGGTGGACGTCGGCCATGCCGCCGCGCCCGATAAGCTCACCGACCTCGTAGCGTCCCCCCAGGACGCGCGGTGTCGTGGTCACGGCTTCTGCCTCTCGTTCGGTCCCTGCTTCGTCACTTGTTCCCCTTTCCCCGGCCGTTGCCCTTGCCGGGGCGGGTCGGCTCCTGGGGTGGCGCGTCGGCCGTCTGGGGTGGCTTCTCGCGCGGCCCCGTCGTGGTGGAGGTGGTCGACGTCCTCGTCGGCGTCCGGGTCGTCGTCGCCGATCCCGGTTCGGTGGAGGAGACGGTCGGAGCGGTGGTCGCGGGTGGCCGGGGCGTCGCCGTCGGGTCCGCGCTGCCGATCATCGACCCGAGGGCGAAGGCGCCCCACACGAGGATGGCGACGAACGGCACCGCGAGCCAGGCCACCGAGGGCCTGCGGCGCTCTTCCGTATGCCGCTCAGCTCGCTTCCGCAGCTCGGCTCGGCTCACGGGCGGGGCCGGGTCGGCCGACTCCGGGTGGTCGCCCGGACCCGCACCGGGCACGGCGGCGGCGATGGGCAGAGTCTGCGTCGGGGACGGCTGGGCGGCCACGGCCGTCGGGGAGGGGCTCAGCGGCGTACCTCCGGCTGGTGCGAGCAGCACGTCGGCGATGGCCCGCCCGTGGGCGGGGCGCTGCGCCGGGTCCTTGACCAGGCACGCCTCGACGACGGAACGCAGGTCGTCGGGGACCGTCGGCGGCAGGGGTGGCGGCTCGTCGTTGACCTGGGCCACCGCGGTCGCGACCGGCGAGCCGCAGTCGAACGGCTTGGAGCCGGCGAGCATCTCGTGGGCGATGACGCCGAGCGAGTAGAGGTCGCTGGCCCCGGTGGCGGTCTCGCCGAGCGCCTGCTCGGGGCTGAGGTACTCGGGCGTGCCGAGCACCTCGCCGGTGATGGTGTGGCCCTTGCCCTCGCCCGCGCGGGCGATGCCGAAGTCGGTGAGCTTCGCCTGGCCGTCGGGGGTGACGAGGATGTTGGCCGGCTTGACGTCGCGGTGGACCACGCCCGAGTCGTGCGCCGCCGCGAGCGCCAGCGCCGCCTGGCCGATGATGGAGCGGACCGTGGCGGGCTCGAAACCGCGGCCCCCGGAGTCGGCGATCAGCTCCGACAGCGGCTGGCCGGGCACGAGCTCCATCACGAGGTAGGGAATGTCGTTGTCGTCGCCGTAGTCGAAGACGGCGGCGATGTTGGGGTGGTGCAGCGCGGCGCTGTGGCGGGCCTCGTCGCGGAACCGGTCCCGGAAGCCCGGGTCGCGCGACTCGCGCATCAGCTTGACGGCGACGTCGCGTCCGAGCACGTCGTCGGAGGCGGACCAGACGTCACCCATTCCCCCTGACGCGATCGGGGCAACGAGGGTGTAGCGGGCGCCGAGGACGTGGCCCGGCTGGAACGAGGCGGTCACCGGCCGATCACCGCCTCCATGACGTCCTTCGCGATCGGTGCGGCGACGGCGGCCCCACCGACCTCGTTGCCGCTGACGCCGCTCTCCTCGACAACGACGGCGACGGCCACCTGCGGGTCGTCGGCGGGGGCGAAGCTGATGAACCAGGCGTGCGGCTTCTTCTCGAGGTCGTGCTGGGCGGTGCCGGTCTTGCCGGCCACGGCGACCCCCGGGATCTGCGCCCGGCGTCCGCTGCCGTTGTCGACGACCGAGACCATCATCGTCGTGAGGATGTCAGCCGTGCGGGCCGACACGGCCTGAGAGAGCTCCTCGGGGTCGGGAGCATCCTCGATGACGTCGAGGTCGGCGGTGCGCACCGTCTGGATCAGGTAGGGCGTCATGACCCGGCCGTCGTTGGCGATCCCGGCCGCGACCATGGCCATCTGGAGGGGGGTCGTGCGGACGTCGTACTGGCCGATCGCCGACTGCGCCGCCTGCGGCTCGTTGATCTCGGCCGGCATCGTGCTCGGCGCCACGCGCATCGGGATCTGGAGCGAGTCGCCGAAGCCGAACTTGCCGGCCTGGGCGCGCAGCTGCTCGCCGCCGAGCTCGAGGCCGAGGGATGCGAAGGCCGTGTTGCAGGAGATCTCGAGGGCGTGGATCAGGGTCGTCTCGTCGCCCGGGCCGCAGGGCTGGCGCGTCTCGTTGGGCAACGGCTGGTCGGTGAGCGGCAGGTCGAGCTCGGCGGGGCCGGGGACCGTGGAGTTCTCGTCCTCGACGAGCCCCTGCTCAAGGGCGGCGGCGGCGGTGACGACCTTGAAGGTGGAGCCCGGTGGGTAGAGATCACCGGCGATGGCCCGGTTGACGAACGGCTTGGACCGGTCCGTGGAGAGCTTCTCCCAGGCCGCGGCCGCCTTGTCCAGGTCGTGGCTCGAGAGCGGGTTGGGGTCGTACTGGGGGTGGCTGACCATGGCGAGGATCGCCCCCGTCCGGGGATCGAGGGCCACCACGGCACCGCGGTTCTTGCCGAGGGCCTCCGACGCGGCCCGCTGCGCCTTGGGGTCGATGGTCAGCTCGATCGTGGCACCGGCCGTCTCGCGCCCAGTGAGCAGGTCGGTGACCCGGCGAACGAAGAGGCGGTCCGCGTCACCGGAGAGCAGGTCGTCGGCGGCGTTCTCGAGGCCGAAGGGGTTGCCGACCGAGTAGGCGTAGAAGCCGGTGACCTGGGAGTAGAGCCGGGCCTGCGGGTAGGTCCGCAACCAGCGGTACTGGTCGTCGACCTCGACGGACTTGGCGACGGCCTGGCCGCCGACGAGGATCGAGCCGCGCTCCTTGCCGTAGTTGTCGAGGAGCGTGCGCTTGTTGGCGGCCATGCTGCGCATCGACCCGGCCTGTGCGAACTGGATGACTGTCGACGCGACGAGGAGCGCCCCGAAGAGCGCGGCGATAAGCACCGACAGGCGGCGGATGGCGGTGTTCACAGTCTCACCACCTGCGTCGCCTCCGCGGCGCCGGAGTCGGCCCCGACTCCCACCGGCAGCTCGGGGACGGGTCGACGGGCCTGGTCGGAGACCCGGAGCAGCAGGGACATGATGATCCAGTTGGCCAGCAGCGACGACCCCCCGAGCGACAGGAAGGGGGTGGTCAGCCCGGTGAGCGGGATGACTCGCGTCACGCCACCGATGACGATGAACAGCTGGAACGCCACCGAGAAGGTCAGGCCGATGGCCAGCAGCTTGCCGAAGCCGTCCCGGACGCCGAGGGCGGTGCGGACGCCGCGCTCGACGAAGAGCAGGTAGAGGACGAGGATCGCGACGGACCCGACCAGCCCGAGCTCCTCGGCGAGGCTCGCGAAGATGTAGTCGCTCTCGGCGAAGGGGGTGAGCCAGGGGCGGCCCGCGCCGAGCCCGGTGCCGGTGAGCCCCCCGGCCGCCATGCCCCAGAGGCCGTGGGCGAGCTGGTTCGAGCGCTCGAGGTTGTCGGGGGAGAACGGGTCGAGCCAGAGGTCGACCCGCTTCTGGAAGTGGGAGAACGTCGCGAGGGCGAAGGCCACGGCGGCGCCGAAGAGGAGCAGGCCGATGGCGATCCACGACACCCGCTCGGTGGCGACGTAGAGCATCGCGACGAAGACACCGAAGAAGAGCAGGGCCGAGCCGAGGTCCTTCTCGAAGACGAGGATGAGAAGGGCGAGGACCCAGGCGACGAGGATCGGGCCGAGGTCGCGGCCGCGCGGGAAGGTGAAGCCGAGCACGCGCTTGCCGGCCAGGCTGAGGACGTCGCGGGTCTGGACGAGGTAGCCGGCGAAGAACACGGCCAGGGCGATCTTGGCGAACTCGCCGGGCTGGAAGCTGAACGGCCCGACGCTGATCCAGATCCGGGAGCCGTTGACCTCCCGGCCCAGGCCCGGCAGGAGCGGCAGGAGGAGCAGGATGAAGCCGAGGGCGAGCGAGACGTAGGTGTAGCGGCGCAGCAGGCGGTGGTCGCGCAGCGTCCAGATCACCGCCACGGTCAGGGCGACGGCCAACGTGGTCCAGACGATCTGCTGGTTGGCGTTGCCGTCCGCCCCGAGCCGCCCCGCCGCGAGGTCGAGCCGGTGGATCATGACCAGCCCGAGGCCGTTGAGCGCCGTCGTGATCGGCAGGAGCACGGGATCTGCGTAGGGCGCCTTCCACCGCAGCACGAGGTGGACGGCGACCGCGAGGACGACGAGGCCGCCGGCGACGGGGATGACGTTGGCCGGGACGGTGCCGTTGCGGTTGAGGTCGACGGTCACCCAGGCCAGCACGACGACCGCGATCGCCACGACGAGGAGGGCCAGCTCCACGCCGCGCCGCGTCCTCGGGACGAGGGGCTCGACCGTCGTGGTCATCGGACCACCCCGGAGGTGGGCGTGGCGCTGGGGGCAGTCGTCGCGGTCGTCGGGGTCGTCGGGGTCGGGGTCGGGGTCGTCGGGGTCGTCGGGGTCGGCGGGCTCGTCGTCGGCGGCGCCACCGGGGTGTTCCCGCACGGGATGCCCGAGGCGGCGAGGCCACGACAGCGGACCGCCTCGGCGCGGAGCCGGTCAACCTTGGCCCGGGCGTCGGCCAGGTCGGCCGCCGGGATGGTCCGGGACACCGCCCCCTGCACGTCGGCAGGCAGCTGCGCCACGACGACGTCGCTGCGCACCTCGACGCCGGAGAGGTCGATCGGCCCGATCTCACCCGCGATCCCCCGGAAGATCGCGACCTGCCCGGAGTCACTGCCGACGAAGAACTGCTCCTGGGACCAGGCCCAGGCCGCGTAGCCACCGCCCACGAGGATGCCGAGGACGACGAGCGTGCCGACAGCGCGGCGCAGCCGCTTCGACCGGCGGGAGCGGCGGGTGCTCTCGGCTAGCTCGGGCGCGTCGTCGACCTCGTCCTTGCGCCCGAGCGCCTCGCGCGACAGGGCGGCCGCCTTCTCGGCGGGTGTGGTCGGGATGGCCTTGGTCTTCTCGCGCAGGCTGCGTGCAGCCGCGCCGACGACCTGCGGAACGGTGGTGGGCAGGTCATGGCCATCCGGGTCGACGACGTCCGCCACGATGACGGTGACGTTGTCGCGGGTGTGCGCCTTGAGAGCCACCTCGACGCACCGGTCGGCCGCCTCCTCCGGCGTCCTCGCCCCGGCCAGGATCTCCTCGATGACGTCGGCGCCGACGAAGTCGGAGAGCCCGTCCGAGCAGAGCAGGAAGCGGTCGCCGACCTTCGCCTCGCGCAGGGAGGTGTCGGGATCGTCGTCGGGCTGGCCCGTCATGACGCGCGTGACCACGGAGCGCTGCGGGTGGCTGCCCGCCTCCTCCTTCGAGATCCGGCCCTCGTCGACGAGCTGCTGGACGAACGAGTGGTCCTTGGTGATCTGGCTGAACGTGCCGTCGCGCAGCATGAAGGCTCGCGAGTCGCCGATGTGCGCCATCGCGATCTTGTTGCCCGTCCGGAGCATGACGATCGTCGTCGACCCCATGCCCGCGAGATCGGAGTTCTCGCGCATCGCCTTGGTCATCTTGGCGTTGGCCGAGCGCAGCGACCGCTCGAGCAGTCGGATGGCCTGGTCCGCGCCGATGTCCTCGTCGTCGAGCGGGGCGAGCTCGCCGACGATCATCGAGCTGGCCACGTCGCCCGCGGCATGGCCACCCATCCCGTCAGCGAGGACGAGCAGGTTGGGGCCGGCGTAGCCCGAGTCCTCGTTGCGGGACTTGGGCCCCAGACCCAGGTCGGAGCGCGCGGCGTAGCGCAGGGCGATGGCCATCACTCAGTCCCGGAACTCGAGGAGCGTCTTGCCGATGCGCAACGTCGTGCCGACCTCGACCGGCTGCGGCGTGGTGAGCTTGTCCCGCCCGATGAACGTGCCGTTGGTCGAGCCGAGGTCCTCGACGACCCAGCCGCCCGCACCCGAGGGGTCCTGCTCGATGCGGCAGTGGCGTCCCGAGGCGTAGTCGTCGTCGAGGACGAGGGCGCACTCGGGGTTGCGCCCGATGAGGATGGCCTGGCCCCGCAGCGGCAGCGAGGTGCCGGCCAGCGGTCCCTCGGTCACCACGAGCCTGGTGGGAACGCCCTTCGAGCGCCCCCGGCCGAACCGTCCTCGCGCGGGCGCCGGTGCCGGCGCAGCCGGCACTGCAGCGGCGGGGGCCGGCGCGCGCCGAGCCTCCTTGGCGGCCCGGCGCTGCTGACGCTCCTGCTCGCGCAGCGCCTTGCGCTGCGACCGCCTCGAGACGGAGGTGCCGTAGATGTCGGTCCGCAGGACCCCCACCACGCTGAAGACGAAGATCCACAGCAGCGCAAGCAGGCCCAGCCGCAGCAGGGTCAGGGTGAGATCGCTCATGCGGCTCCAGTCATCGCGGGCAGCGCCTCACCGGCGGCCCGCACGGAACGTGGCCGACGTCCGTCCGAGCGTCAGGCGGTCGCCGTCCTCGAGCCGCTGACTCGTGATGCGCTCGCCGTTGACGAACGTGCCGTTGGTCGAGTTGAGGTCACGGATCGACGTGACGAGGTGCGGTCCGTCGGTCGTCACCCGGATCTCGCTGTGGCGGCGGGACACGCCGGGGTCGTCGAGGACGATGTCGGCCGACTCGTCCCTGCCGAGGGTCGTCAGGCTGCCGAGGAGCGGGTAACGGTCGCCGCCGATGTCGAGCCAGGGCCGGGCAGACGGGTTGACCCGGGCCGGCCGGTGCGCTGGCTGCTCCTCGACGACGGTGCCGTCGGGCGTCTGGTGTCGTGGCGCGACGTGGCCCGCGTGGGCGGGCGTGGGCAGGTCGCTGCCGGGACGCTTGGCGGTCGCGGGGCGCACGCGGAAGACGCCGGTCTCGAGACCCTCACCCTCGATGAGGACCACCTCGAGCGGGCCGCCCGGCTGGTAGCCCTGCGAGTCGGCGTGCTCCTGGGCTGCGGCGACGAGGTCGTCCGAGAGCTCGTCCTCGTAGTCGCCGAGCCGCTCGTAGTCGGTGGGGCTCAGCTCGATCGTGTAGAGGTTGGGGACCATGGCCCGCCCGTGCCCGAGCAGGGCCGCCCGGTCGTCCATGGCACGGCGGATGGCAGAGGCGATCTCGACGGGCTGGACCTCGGACTTGAACGCCCGGGCGAAGGCACCGTGGACCGCCTTGGCGAGACCGTGCTCAACCCGGTTGATGATTCCCACGCCGTCTCCTCTTCTACCCGGCATCGCCCCGGGCGTCCCATGCTAACGGGCAGGCACTCACGACGCCCCATCCGCCGGGCGGTCCGTAGCCTCCTATTGCACTGCCCGTGAGGTCTCGGGTGGGTGTTCGCCAGATAACGATTGGGTTTGCCGTGGGGCCGATGCATGGGAGTATCGACGGGCGTGCCTGTACGGGCGCGTGCATGTGCTAGGCCAGCGAGGAGTGCTCGATGAGCAAGGACGAAAGCGGCAGTTCCGAGGGGCAGGGGATCCCCGGCTACTCCGCCAACAACACCATTCCCGGTGGGTTCTCCCTCCCACTCCCCACGGCAACGAACTCAGCACCGGACGCGATCGAGGACCAGACGCCGGAGCCCGCCGACCCCTGGTCCTCGACGTGGGACGACACGTCGTGGCAGCTGCCCGAGGCGGACTCCAGCACCAGCCTCTACGCCGCCGAGGAGCTGTCGCAGTACGCCCCCACCGGCTACGCCCCCAGGTCCGACTGGTCCGACTCCTACGACCACGGCGGCGAGCCGGCCGCCCCTGTCGGCGTCGCGCCGGGAGGCGGCTGGGAGCAGTGGGAGCCGACCGGCGCCACGGGCTTCAACCCCGACACCGGCCACTGGTCCGACCTGCAGCACAACGACGAGATCGCCGCCCGCTCCTCGGAGGAGTACTCCGGGTGGGCTCCGGCCGGCTCCCCCGCCCCGGCTCCCCTCAACGGCCTGCACTACGCGGGCAACCACGTCGCCGCCGAGCAGGCCCACGCCGCCACCCCCCCGGTCGACCCGGATGTGGCCGCAGCGGCCGTCGAGCTGGGCCGCGATCCCAGCTCAGCGGCATACGGCCCTGAGCCGGTGGCCCACACCGGTCACGAGCGACCGAGCGCCGACGACCTGATCACGGTTCGGTCCAAGGGCGAGCGGCAGAAGGTCAAGGCGAGCTCCGGCCTGCGCCGGGCCTTCGGACTGGGCCCGGGCCTCAAGGAGCTGCTCGAGCGCGACCGCATCGACCGGATCGCCCGGCCCCTGTCCGGCCGCAAGACGATCATGGTCATCAACACCAAGGGTGGCGGCGGCAAGACCCTCGTCACGCTGATGCTCGCGAGCTATCTCGGGCGCTACCGCTCCGGCTCGGTCCTCGCCTGGGACAACAACGAGACCGAGGGCACGCTCGGCATGCGCGCCCCGTCGCAGAGCCACCACCGCACCGTCGTCGATCTCCTCGGCGCGCTGCCCTCCATCGCCGCCGACCCCAACGCCGGCACGTCCGAGCTCGAGCACTGGGTCCGGGAGCAGCGCGGCCTGTCCTTCGACGTCCTCGCCTCCGCTGACGACGACGAGGCGATGCGCATCATCGGCGAGCAGGAGTTCGAGGACCTGCACACGCAGCTGTCCCGCTTCTACCGGATGATCGTCGTCGACACCGGCAACAACCGCCTCGCCCCCAACTGGCTGGCGGCCGCGGCCCACGCGGACATGCTCGTCTTCGCGACCTCCCTCAAGGACGACACGTCGGTCGTCGCGGCCAAGAACCTCGACGCGCTGGTGGCCATGGGCCGCGGTGACCTCGTCAAGAACGCCGTCTGCGTCATCTCCCACACCACGGCCAAGGGCAGCGACGTCGGTGCCGGCGTGCACACCCGTGAGCACTTCGAGCAGTGGGTGCGCGCCGTGGTCGACATTCCGTACGACCCTGCGCTCACCCCGGGCCTGCACCTCGACCCGCTCAAGATCAGCCGCAAGACGCACGAGGCCTGCATGGAGATGACGGCGGTCGTCGTCGACGGACTGTAGCCACCCCGGTTTGGCGATCTCGGGCGTCATGCAGCACACTGTCTGCTTGTCACGCGCGAGTGGCGGAACGGCAGACGCGCTGTCTTCAGGTGGCAGTGTCCTTATGGGCGTGGGGGTTCAAATCCCCCCTCGCGCACCGATCTGAGGCCCCCGTCGGAGTCATCCGGCGGGGGCCTCAGTCCTGCTCCCGCCCGCGGACCCCGCCCGACATCAGGCCTGGACACCGGGCACCGTGCATCTCGAGCTCGGCGAGGGTTGCCGCAGGTGCGAATGGTGGCCGTGACCGGCGGTCTGGGACACGATCGTCGTGAGCACCGAACCGCGGACCACGGCCGGGTCGTGCGCCCGCCTCCCTCCTGCCGGGCGGCGCGGCCACACTCGCAACGAGGCCCCGGGGCGGTGCCGAAGCACCGCTGGTGACCGGCTCGGCTCCCTCCATGCCGGGCAGATCCCACCTCGGGTCACCGGGCGGTGTCGAGCGGGCTCACGACCCGACGAGGGAACGCAGGGGTCGTGAGCCCGCTCCCGGCCGACCCCGACCGATCCGGTGCGTGTCGTCGACGCCGGACAGGGCCTGGGCCAACGGAGTCTGGGCGTAGAGCACGCTGCGTCCGGAACGCCAGCTGACGACGAGTCCGCTCGCGCGGAGGACGGCGAGGTGTCGGCTGACCGACCCCGCACTCTGCCGGAGGCGACGCGCGACCTGGGTCGTGGACATCGGGACGGCGAGCACGGCGAGCACGGCTGCGCGACCGCGGCCCAGCAGGGCGCCGAGGTGGTCGCGGTGAGCGTCGCGGTGGTCGTCGCGGTGGTCGTCGAGGTGGTCGGCGACGAGTCCCTCCCAGACCCGGCCGACGCCGCGGGCACCGTAGGTCAGCTCGACGCGCCCCGGGAGGTGGTGGGCGACGAGCAGGCACGGCCAGATGAAGACCGAGGGCACGAGCGTCAGCTGAGCGCCCTCGTAGGTGCGCGCGGCGTGGTGCGGTTTCGCGATGCGGAGGGTGTGGCCCTCGATGGAGATCTCCGGGTGCAGATCCTCGAGCAGCTCGAAGAGGCCGCCCCGCGTGGCCTGCGCGGCTCGGTGGGCCACGTCCTCCTCCAGGACGGCGGACATCCGCGACCAGTACGGGCTGATCGCGGCGTCCCAGTAGGCCCGGAGCGCCTCGGCGATGATCTCGGGTCCGCGCTCACCGGCACCGATGAGCTGCTGCGCCGCCCGCGGGAGCTCGCGCTGCGACCAGACCCACTCGACCTCCTCACGGATCCGCTCGGCTGGGAGCTGCCGGAGCTGCTCGAGCTGGTCCTCGATCGTGCTCCGGCGGGTGGCGGCCGGGGGATGGAGGAAGTCCGCATGCCGCGTGCCCGGAGGGGCGAGAGCACGGAGGAGGGCGAGATCCTGATCGGCCACCCCCCGCCGCGCGAGAGCGGCCCACGGGCGATGGAGATGGGCGAGTCGCGGGTCGCGGCCGCCCACGAGCACTCGGACGCTCGCCACGGTCTCGGCCAACGGGGAGACCGCGAACCTCGCGGTCCCCATCACGTCGACGTCCAGCTTGAGCTCGATCACACCACACCCCGTCGTCAGCTGCCCGGCCGTGGGCCCCCACGCCCGCTCCCCCGAGCGGCGCCCGCTCGGGGACCTCCCGATTGTCACTCGGGGGCGAGCGGGTGGGCAGGTCCATTGCCGGTCGTGACGCCGCCGGCCGACTGGGCCTCGCGAGGCCGACCCGGGCCTACGCTGGACGGGTGGCTTCCCTGCCGCTCTTCCCGCTCGGCACGGTCCTCCTGCCCGGTGCCCGGCTCCCGCTCCAGGTCTTCGAGCCGCGCTATGTGGCGCTGCTGCGCGATCTCATCGAGGCCCAGGAGGAGCGCTCGCCGGTCTTCGGCGTCATCGCGATCCGCGAGGGAAACGAGGTCGGGGAGGGTGCCGTCCGCTCGCTCCACGACGTCGGCTGCGCAGCCCTGCTCACCCACGTCGCCGTCCTCGGGGGCCAGCGGTTCTTCGTCATCGTCGAGGGCACCGACCGCTTCCGGCTCGGCGACATCGACTCCGGGGCGGCCACGCCGTACCTGACCGCCGAGGTGACCTGGCTCGAGGAACGGGACGGCGACCCCGCGCTGCTCGCGCCGCTCGCCGGACGGCTGCGGGCGGAGCTCGAGGCGTTCCGTGACCTGACCGACGAGGCCGTCGAGGGTGCTTCCGAGGTGGAGGTCCCCGAGGGCCCCCGCGAGCTGTCCTACGCCGTACCCCTCGTCGTCTCGCTCGACCTCGGCGACCGTCAGCGGCTGCTCGAGTGCCCGGACACCGAGACGCGGCTGAGGCTCGGGCTGGACCTGACGCACCGTGAGCGCGAGCTGGCCCAAGCCCTCGGTGCCACGCTCAAGGCGCCCCAGTCACCCTTCGACCTCGGCTGATCGGGACCACCGCGCGGCCGGCACGGGTGGCCGGCGGCCGGTCACCGAAGCGCGCCGAGAACCTCGGTGACGACGAGCCAGGAGCTGGCCGCGCAGACGACGGCGAACGTGACGTTCCAGACCACTCGCGGCACGTGGGTCAGGGCCGCGAGGACTCCGGGGTCGCTCGAGCGGTTGCCCGTGCCGGCCACGGCCGCGAGGTGACGCCAGGCGCCGATGACGAGGACGATGCCGGCGCCGACGAGGAGCTGGGCCTGGAGGACGTCGTCCCGCCACCACCACAGGGCACCGGTCGTGGCCAGCGCCGCGAGCATGACGAGCAGGGTCAGCGCGGACCGGACCCGGACGAGGGCGATGACCAGGACGACGAGAACCCCCGTGAGGAAGGCCGCTGACCAGCCGCGCCCGGCCACCCAGGCCATCGCCGCGCCGACGAGGGCCGGCGCCGGGTAGCCGGCCCAGGTCGACACGATGCGCCCGACGCCGCGCGGTCGGCCGACGGTCACCGCGTGACCGGACATGTCGCCCCGCAGGACGAAGCCGGTGAAACGTCGTCCGACCGCCATCCCCACCACGGCGTGCCCGAGCTCGTGCACGAGGGTGACCGCGATTCGCAGGACGCGCCACAGGGGCTCCACGGCGACGACCAGCAGCGAGCCCGCCAGCACCGTCCACACCGCCGCGGTGGTCAGGGTCACGCCGCCGGCGGCCGGCTCGAGTCGGGCGACGAGCTCGTCCATCCAGTCCATGGCCGCCGAACCTAGCGGACCGCGCTAACCGCTCGTCGTCGACCTCGTGTCGACCCGCTCGTCGAGCCAGCCCACGATGTCGTCCATGACCTCGTCGCGGTTCGTCTCGTTGAGCAGCTCGTGCCGGGCGCCGGGATAGAGCCTCATGGTCACGTCGCGCACCCCCACCCGTTCGTACTGAGCGGTGACCCAGCGGATCCCCTTTCCCATCTCCCCCACGGGGTCCTGGTCGCCCGAGACGAGCAGGATGGGGAGGTCCTTGGGCACCCGTGCGACGTTGCGGTCCCGGTTGACCCAGACGAGCCCCTCGACCTGGTCGAGCCACGCCCCCGTGGTGAAGAGGTTGCCGCACTCGGCGTCGGAGATGTATCTGTCCACCTCTGCCTCGTCGCGGGTGAGCCAGTCGAACGGGGTCCGGTTGGGCTTGAAGGCGGCGTTGAAACGCCCCGACGCGAGGCTGTCGAGGAACGTGCTGCGGTGCCGCCGCCCGAAGACGAGCGGCTGGAGCCGAGCGATGTTCTGCCCCAGGATGCGGACCACCCCCTGGTCCTTCGACGTCCCGGCCAGGACGAGGCCGTCGAGGTCGCTGCCCCACCGGATGGCGAAGGCCCGCGCCAGGAACGAGCCCATGCTGTGGCCGAACAGGAAGACGGGAAGGCCGGCCTGCTCGGATCGGGCCAGGGCGATGACCTCCCTGAGGTCGTCGACCACCGTGCCGAACCCGCTCTTGTCGGCGAAGTAGAGGTGGTCGGGAGTGCTCGCGTCCGCCGTCTGCCCGTGGCCCCGGTGGTCGGCTGCATAGACGGCGTACCCCGAACGGGTGAGCCGCTGCGCAAAGCGGTCGTAGCGGGCCGAGTGCTCGGCCATCCCATGCGCGATTCCCACGACCGCCCGGGGCTCGTCATCGGGGAGCCAGCGCCGGACGAAGAGCGGAGTCCCGTCGGCCGTGACCAGGGTGTGGGTGCTCGAGCGCATGCTTCTCCTTCGTGACGCCAGTGGCTCACACGGCACGGTAGCGCCGACTGAGCCCAGCGGCATACGACTGCGGCCGTCGAGGCACGTCCCTCCACCGGACCGCCGACCCCCACGGAGGCCGGTCTCGCGACGGAGGCGTTGTCCTGATCGGACAAGGCATCGGACAAGAAGCAGTCAGCGGGTCACGGGACGGTCACATGCCGTTGCCCTCACACAGGCGCTCTGCTGTCATCAGGACATGACAGCGGAGTCACGTGATCGGACGAGCCGGCCGACAATGGCCGACATCGCAGCCGAAGCTCACGTATCCGTCAAAACGGTCTCCCGCGTCGTGAACCATGAGCCGGGCGTCCGCCCGGACACGGCGGAGCGGGTCCGGGCCGTCATCGAGCGCGTCGGCTTCCGGCGCGGCGACAGTGCCAGCACCCTCCGTCAGGGCCGCACCTTCACCATCGGCTTGGTCGTCGAGGACCTCGCCGACCCGTTCTACTCGCACATCGGCGCCGCCGTCGAGCGAGAGGCGCGGATCCACCGCTACCTCCTCGTGACGGCTTCTGCCGAGGGCTCACCGACCCGGGAGCGCTCCGTCCTCAAGGGGCTGGTGGCCCGTCGGGTGGACGGCCTCGTCGTCGTGCCGGCCGGCGAGACGCCCGTCGCCGACCCGACGGTCATCGCCAGCCGGACCCCCGTTGTCTACCTGGACCGGCCCGTCCGCAGCGAGACACCGGTCGACACCGTGCTGTCGGACAACCTCGGCGGGATCCGCAGCGCCGTGGAGCACCTCGTCGCGCATGGCCACCGTCGGATCGGCTTCCTCGGAGACTCGCCCGACGTGTGGACGGCCAGGCAGCGCCGGGAGGGCTTCATCGCGACGCTGCGCGACCTGCGGCTCCCCGGCACGCCGCTCGTCGCCATGGGCCCGCACACGCCGGAGACCGTGCGCGCCGCGCTGACGCGGTGGATGTCCGGGCCCAACCCGGTCACAGCGGTCATCACCGGTAACACCCGGGTGACGATCCCGGCCCTCACCTCGCTGCACGCCTGGGCCACCCAGCTGTCGTTCGTCGCCTACGACGACTTCGAGCTGTCCGACGTCGTCGAGCCTGCGGCCACCGTCGTCCACCAGGACCCAGCCGCCATGGGGCAGAAGGCGGCCCAGCAGCTGTTCGCGCGGCTGCTCGGTGACGAGGGGCCGGCCCAGACGTTCGTCCTGCCCACGAGGCTCATCGTCCGGGCGTCGGGCGCGCCCCGCCGACCGGACCGGGACGTGCGGAAGGTGAGTGCCTCATGACGACCGTCGAGCCGCTGGTGCTCAACACCCCGCGCCGCTTCTACCGTGGCGGGGAGCGCATCCTCGCGTTCCGCGGGCTGCCCGTCCCGGCAGACTTCGACGGGCACCGCCCCGAGGACTGGCTGGCGTCGACGACGCACCTCTTCGCCGAGGGCGGCGGGGGCGTCACCCGGCTCGACGGCACCGACCTGCCGTCGGCGCTCGAGGCCGACCCCGAGGGCTGGCTCGGCGCCGCCCACGTGGCACGGCACGGCGTCGAGCCCGGCCTGCTGACCAAGCTGCTCGACAGCGGCGAGCGCCTCCCGGTGCACTCGCACCCGGACCGCGCCTTCGCCGTGCGCCACCTCGACTGCGACCACGGCAAGACCGAGGCGTGGATCATCATCGGCGCGGAGCCGGGCGCCACCGTCTGGGTCGGGTTCCGCGACGGGATCGCGGCGGACGAGCTGGCCGCCCTCGTCGAGGCCCAGGACGAGCGGCTGCTCGATGCCCTCAACCCGATCGCGGTGACGGCCGGGGACGCGATCCTCGTGCCGGCCGGGCAGCCGCACGCCATCGGCGAGGGCGTCCTGCTCGTCGAGCTCCAGGAGCCGACGGACTTCTCGGTCATGCTCGAGCACGCCCGTTTCGGGCTGGACGAGGACCATGCCTTCCTCGGCCTGCCGCGACCCACCGCGCTCGCAAGCGTCACGCGCGACCGGCTCACGTCTGACGGCCTCGCCCGGCTGCGCCGGCGCTGGACCGAGGTCCGCGGAGCCGGTTCCGCCCTGCCCGATGAGGCGGCCGAGTTCTTCCGCGCGCAGGTCGTCCGCGTCGACGGCGAGCCCGTGGTCGTCGACGCCGCCTTCGCGGTGACCGTGGTCGTCGAGGGGCGCGGGAGGCTCTCGACCGAGCACCCGAACGGCGGCGGGAGGCACATCGCGGCCGGAGACGTCCTGCTCGTCCCCCACGGCGCGGGAGAGGTGCGCCTCGAGGGCCACGTCACCGTCATCCGCTGCATGCCCCCGTCCGACGCGTCGCCGCCGGCCCCCACCGGCGCGCCCTCGACCGACCGCGTGAGCGGACCCAGCTAGCACAACCAGCCCGCTTCCGGGCACACACCACCACGCCGTGCCGGCACCCCGCAGGCATGGCAGGAACGAGGAGGATCAATGCGCAACAGGTCTGTTGCAACCGTGGCGATCGCGACGATCGCCGCACTCGGCCTCGCCGCGTGCGGGTCGTCGAACGAGCCAGAGGGGACGCCCGGTGGTCAGACGTCGTCGCTCGCGACGACAGCGGGCGGAGCCGGTGGCGAGGTCGGCGTCTTCACCTGGTGGGCTGCCGGCTCCGAGAAGAAGGGGCTCGACGAGCTCGAGAAGCTCTTCAAGGAGAAGTATCCCAACGACACGTTCGTCAACCTCGCCGTGGCCGGCGGCGCGGGCTCGAACGCCAAGGCGAAGCTGGCCTCCGACCTCAAGAACAACCAGCCGCCCGGCTCCTTCCAGGGCCACGCGGGCGCGGAGCTGCTCGACTACATCGACGCAGAGCAGATCGAGCCGGTCAACGACGTCATCCAGGCGCTCGGTGGCGACAAGGTCTTCCCGAAGAACCTCCTCGACCGCCTCACCGTGGACGGGAACATCTACTCGGTGCCATCCAACATCCACCGCGCCAACGTCGTGTGGGCCAACACCGAGGTGCTCAAGAAGGCCGGGATCAACGCCGTCCCCACCGACATCAAGGGCTGGATCGCCGACATGGAGAAGGTCAAGGCCTCCGGTGTCGCCACGCCGCTCTCCGTCGCCGGCACGTGGACACAGCTCCAGCTCTTCGAGACGATCCTCATCTCGGATCTCGGAGTCGAGAAGTACAACGGCCTCTTCGACGGCAAGACCGCGTGGGACTCCCCCGAGGTCAAGCAGGCCGCGGCCGACTACAAGACGCTCCTGACCTACGCCAACACCGCCTCCGACGGTGACGACTGGCCCGTCGCGACCGACATGGTCATCGACGGCAAGGCCGCCTACAACGTGATGGGCGACTGGGCCGTGGCCGAGTTCGCCGCCAAGGGCAAGAAGGAGCAGACGGACTACCAGTACTTCGCCGTTCCCGGCCAGGAGGGCGTCTTCGACTTCCTCGCCGACTCGTTCACCCTCCCCAAGGGCACGAAGAACCCCGGCGGCACGAAGGACTGGCTCATGCTGATCGGTTCGGCCGAGGGCCAGAAGGCCTTCAACCTGGCCAAGGGCTCCATCCCCGCCCGCACCGACGTGCCGGCGACGGACTTCCCGCCCTACCAGCAGTCCGCGATGGAGGCCTTCAAGACGAACGACATCGTCTCGTCCATCGCCCATGGTGCGGCCGTGTCCCTGGCGTGGAACGCTGACATGAGCACCGCGATCAGCAAGTTCTACACGACCAAGGACGACGCTGGGCTCGTCACCGACCTGGCCGCTGCCGCCAAGAAGTACCTGCCCTGAGTCACACTCAGCATCAAGGGAAGTGAGCCGTATGCCGCTGAGCCAGCTCAGCGGCATACGGCCCCTCCCGCTCCTCCCGTCCTTCCAAGGAGACGCACATGCGCACGGCAACCAAGGTCCGTGACTGGCTGCCCGGCTTCCTGCTGGTGCTGCCGTCCGTCATCGTGGTGGGGATCTTCGTCTACTGGCTCATCCTCCAGAACGTCATGACCTCGCTCGACCGCACCGTGACCCGCGCGACCAAACGCGTGACCAACCCCGGCGGGGTCGAGAACTACACCAACCTGCTCGGCGACGAGGGCTACCAGCACGCGTTGTTCAACCTGCTCGTGCTCACCGTCGTCTTCGTCGCAGGAACCATGGTATTCGGCCTCCTCTGGGCCGTTCTGCTGGAGAAGGGCGTCAACGCCGAGGGTGTCTTCCGCTCCATCTACCTGCTCCCGATGGCCATCTCGTTCATCGCGGCCGGCATCGTCTGGCGCTGGCTGCTCTCCCCGGGCAAGGGGGAGCAGGCGGTCGGCCTCAACCAGCTGCTCGCGATGATGGGGCTCGAGCGCTTCCAGAGCTCCTGGTGGCAGTCGCCCAACTCGTTGTCCATGGCGGCCATGGCGATCCCCGCGATCTGGCAGCTCTCCGGCTACGTCATGGCGCTCTTCCTCGCCGGCTTCCGCGGCATCTCCGACGACCAGCGGGAGGCGGCGCGGATCGACGGTGCGAGTGAGCGGCAGATCTACCGGCACGTCCTCTTCCCTCAGCTCTCGCCGATCGCCCTGTCGGCGCTGATCATCATCGGGCACATGTCGATGAAGATGTTCGACCTCATCTACGCCATCGCCGGTCAGAACTCCTACAAGGCCTCGGTGCCGGCGACCCTGATGTGGACGCAGATGTTCCAGCAGAACAACCCGACCGCGGCCGCGGCGAACGCGACGATCCTGCTCGTCCTCGTCGCCCTCGTCGTCGTGCCCTACCTGATCTACACGAACAAGACGGAGAAGGAGACCCGCGGATGACCACGGCAACGGCACAGACGGCGCCGGTGGCCCCGGGCACCGACGCGCTCGGGGGACGCGTCTCCACCGGCAAGGCTCCCGGCACGGAGGGCACGGCGCTGGGCCGGACCCTGCGCTACGCGCTCCTCATCCTCTTCGTCGTCCTCATCCTCATCCCCCTCTACGTCCTCTTCGTGACGAGCTTCAAGCGGAGCGAGGACGTCAACGCGAGTCAGGCCTGGACCTTCCCGAGCGCCTGGTCGGTCGACGGCTGGCGAGCGGCCTGGGACTCGCTCTCGCCGGCCCTGTTCCGCTCCGTGATCCTGGCGACGTCGGTGGCCGTGCTGTCGGCGGCCCTCGGCTCGCTCAACGGCTTCGTCTTCGCCAAGTGGCGTTTCCCGGGTGCGACGACGATCTTCACCCTCTTCCTGTTCGGGATGTTCATCCCCTACCAGGCCGTGATGATCCCGCTGCAAGGGATGCTGCTGGACGTCCAGGGGACTCCCGGTTTCTCGTGGTTCGACGGGATCGCCAAGCTGATCGCCGTCCACGTGATCTTCGGCATCCCGATCTGCACGCTGATCTTCCGGAACTACTACGCCACGGCGCTGCCCAACGAGATCCTCGAGGCGGCCAAGGTCGACGGGGCGGGGATGCTGCGCACCTTCCGCTCGATCGTCCTGCCGATCTCGGCGCCCGGGTTCGTCGTCACGATGATCTGGCAGTTCACCTCGGCGTGGAACGACTTCCTCTTCGCCCTGTTCCTCACGAACCGCAACACCGGGCCCGTGACCTACGCCCTCAACGAGCTCGCGGGTGGGCAGAACCCTGACTACCCGTCGATCATGGCGGGCGTCCTGCTCGCCTCGCTGCCGACCCTGCTCGTCTACATCCTGCTCGGCCGCTACTTCATCGGCGGCCTGATGAGCGGCTCCGTCAAGTAACCATCGAAAGAGCAGTTCGCGACAATCGAAAGAGCAGTTCGCGACACCCCGGGGGCGGAAGCCCCCGGCGACGTGTCGCGAACTGCTCTTTCGATTGGGGCTGGGGGGCGGGATGCTGGGGGGCATGGCCGACACGCGCAGCACCGCAGGCATCGCCACCGAGCTCCTCATCGACGGCTTCGGGCGGATCCGTGAAGGCGTCCCCGCCGTCGTCGACGGCCTGAGCGCCGACGAGCTGCTCTGGAGACCCGACCGCGACGCCAACCACATCGCCTGGCTCGTCTGGCACCTCACTCGGCAGCAGGACGAGCAGCTGTCCCACCTCGGGCACGTCCCCTCCGTGTGGCGCTCGGGCGAGTGGGCCGAACGGTTCGACCTGCCCTACCCGGTGGACGCGCACGGCTACGGGATGACCTCGGCGGAGGTCGGCGCCTTCGCCCTCACCGACCCGAGTCTGCTCATCGGCTACCACGATGCCGTCAACGAGCTCACCCTGAGGGTGGTCCGCGGTCTCAGCGCGGACGACTACGCCACGGTGATCGACCGCAACTGGGACCCGCCGGTCACGGTCTCCGTGCGCCTCGTCTCGGTCCTCGACGACGCCGCCAAGCATCTGGGGCAGGCCCAGTACGTCCGCGGGATGGTCCGGCGCCGCACCTGAGTGACCTCCGGGGCACCGGGGGGCCCATGAGGTGCCTGTGGTCCCGGTGGCTGACGGGGCAGATCAGGCGAGACATCCTGCCCACGGAGCGGACCCCGTTGGGTAACTCACCACTATGCGTGCGACCCTCGAGACGATGACCGTCGCAGCCGCCGCCACCCGCCCCGCGCCCACAAGGCGCCGCCCGGGTGTCTGGCCGACGGCTCTGGTGGTGCTCGTCCTCGTCGGCCTCAACCTGGCCAACCATGTCTTCGGGTGGGAGTCGATCTGGCTCGGCCCGCTCGGTGCGCTCGGCCTGCTCGCCTTCGCCCGATTCTCCGGCCTCACCTGGCGGCAGCTCGGCCTGAGCCGTCGCACCCATGTCGTGGGCGTGCAGTGGGGCCTGGGTGTCATCGGCGTCGTCGCCCTCGTCTACCTCGCCGGAGTGCTCCTCCCCCAAACCCGCACGGCGTTCCTCGACGCGCGCTACCACCTGCCGCCTGCCAGCGCGCTGCTCACGGCCTTCGTCATCATCCCCGTCGGGACGATCCTCCTCGAGGAGGTCGCCTTCCGGTCCGTCCTGTGGGCGTTCCTGTCCCGGCACGCCCGGATGTGGCAGGTCGTCGTCGGCTCCTCGCTGCTCTTCGGCCTCTGGCACGTCCTTCCCGCCTCGGCTGCCGTCACCGCCAACCCCGCGCTCGGCGCCGCGATGGTCGGCCTCGGCGCCTGGCAGCAGGCCGCCAGCGTCGCGGGCACGGTGCTCTTCACCGCCCTCGGCGGGCTCGTCGCCGGTGAGCTTCGCCGACGGACGGGCAGCCTGCTCGCCAGCGTGGGCATGCACTGGGCGACCAACGCCCTCGGAGTGCTCTTCGGCCTCGTCGCCTGGCGCCTGGTCTGACCCCGTCGAGTGGCCCCGTCGTCCACCTGTGGATGACGGGGCCACTCGACCGAGGGGGTGCGACCCGGCGTCAGACGGGCCTGATGCCCTGGGAGCGCAGCAGCGCCCGGGCCCGGCCGAACGCCCGGTCGTCCGAGAAGACCTGCCACTCGCCCCAGAGATCGAGCTCGTCCACCGTCCGCCGGAACCGGGCGAACGCCCCCTTGCCGCGGATCGCGACGGACAGGATCCCCGCGAAGCGATCGGAGGCGGCCTCGGCGAAGGCCGCCATGTCCGCATAGGCGGCCTCGGTGTCGTGGTCGACGTAGATCCACAGGTTGTCGACCTCCTCCTCCGGCTCCGGGGTGTCGAGGTCGTCCATGCCGTGGTGGATGAACGCGTAGACGACCTCCCCGGTGTCGAGGTGGAGGTAGCCGCCCGGGTCGTCACCGCCGTTGGCCATGACCTCGGACAGCTCCTCGATGTCGACGCTGAGGGTGCGACCGCGCCGCTCGGGGCCGCTGAGCACGACGTCGATCTCCTCGGCGAGGACCTCGTCGCCCTCCCAGCCCCGGTGGCCGAGCAGCGACTCGATCTCGCGCAGCGACGTCACGAGGCGCTCCTGGTCAGCGGGCTCGGCGGACCGATACGTGCGCAGCAACGCGTCCCCGACCTGCTGGAGCGCTGGTCCGAGGTCGCGACCCTCGATGCCCTCCAGCAGGGCGCCGACGTCGCTCCGACGGGAGGCGGCCCGCACCGCGGTCAGGTCGAGCGGCGTCGCGGTCCCGCGGTGCCGCCGCCTGGACTTCGTCGAGCGGGCGGGCGGCGTGGGGGTGGGAGTCGGCTCAACCGGCTCGGCCCGGTCGGCGCTGTCGGGCAGGCCGACCTCCTCGGGGACCGTCCGGCCGAACTGGTCCGGGACCGGCCCCCACCCGAGCACCGGCACCGGGATCGGCGCGCGCCCCTCCACCTCGCGGCGGGCGACGAACTCCTCGACGACGCACTCGTGGATCCACTTCTCGTCGTCGTCGAAGAGGTACTCGAACTGCATCCCCTTGGACACCTGGCCATGCACCGTGCGGTCGGGCGGCAGCTCACCGCTGCCGGCACCCCGGCGCTCGTGGCGCCCGTGCCAACCGGCCCGGAAGGACCGCCGGTGCGTCACGTCCCACCGTCCGAGGGCGAGGTCGACCCCGAGCCCGAAGTCCTCGAAGGTGGCCGTCGGCGGGACGAGCATGATGCGCCCCGGGGCCGGGCGGAGGGTCTCTCCACGTCCGGCCACCAGGTCGACACGGATCCTCAGCCATCGTGGTGCCACTCACCCAACTCTGCCAGCAAATCCAGGGACCAGCACATTCAGGGCGAACCGTCTTCTGTGGACCGTGGGGCCACTCGAGTGGGGCCGTCAGCGAACGTCCTGCACGTCGGCGCGGCGGGCGATCGTCGCCGTCGCCCGCCGGCAGGCCGTGACGGGGACGCGCGGCACGATGTCGTCGAGGAAGGCATAGCGCCGCCGGAGCGACCGGTGGTAGGCGTCGTCGCACCCGTCCGAGCAGACGTTGGTCCACCAGTCGGCGATGTCGCCCCAGCCGGGGGCGGCGAGCGACCCTCCGTACTGCTGCAGCGCGAGCGCGGCCGCCAGGCTCGCGAACGACATCCGGTGCGAGAGCGGCCACTCGGCGAGCGTGCCGACGAGCATCGCGGCGGCGAAGACGTCGCCCACACCGGTCGCGTCGACCTCCCGGACCCGCAGCGAGGGAACCTGCGCCTCCTCGCCGGTCCGCGTGTCGATGCCGAGTGCCCCCTCGGGCCCGTTGGTCACCACGGCGATCGGGACGCGGTCCGCGAGGGCGAAGAGGGCGTCCTGCGGAGAGCTCGTGCCGGTGTAGGCCATCGCCTCGACGGCGTTGGGCAGGAACGCGTCGCAGTGGCTCAGCCGGTCGAGGACCGAGCGGTCCCAGCGCTCCTCCGGGTCCCAGCCCACGTCGGCGAACACGAGCGCCCCGCCTCGCCGCGCGGCATCGACCCAGCTGTCGCCGGCCCGGCCCTCGAGACCGGTCGGCTCCCAGAGGCCCTGCTCGGCGAGGTCGACCATGACGGCCCGGGACCGGGGCGGGTCCCCGATCAGCTCGACCGACGTCACGGGTGGGGGATGGCCGTGCGACACCATGGTGCGGTCCCCCGCGAACGCCATCGACACCGTGACCGGGCTGTGCCACTCGGCGAACCGCCGGCTGCGACGGAGGTCGATCCCCTCCTGCTCCTCGAGGATGCGCCAGCAGAAGTCGCCGTAGTCGTCATCGCTGAAGGCGGCGGCCAGCGAGGTGCGCAGCCCGAGGCGCCGCGTGGCCACGGCGAGGTTCGCGATGCCGCCCGGACAGGAGGCCAGCCCCTCGGACCACACCTCGGTGCCCGGCTTCGGAGCGCTCGACAGCCCGGCGAAGACGAGGTCGAGGAAGACCGTCCCCCACACGAAGACGTCGACGTCCGGCGCGTCGGCTGTCCGACGGGCGCTCAGCGGGTCGAAGGTGTTCTGCGGCATCCCCATCATGATGGCGCACGCCGAGGGCGGGGTCCCGTGGTTTACGGGACCGGGCCAGCCGGGTTGGTACGGTCGCAGGCATGGTGCGGTCATGAAGCTCGCCATCCTCGGTGGAGGGGGTTTCCGGGTCCCCCTGGTGTATGCCGCTGTGCTCGGTCAACGAGTCGCCCGCGGTATCCGTGAGGTGGCCCTCCACGACACCGACGTGACCCGGCTGGGCGCCATCGGTCACGTCCTCGCGGAGCAGGCCCAGCGGCATACGGCAGGGTCTGGGGAGCCGGCCCCCGCGCGGGTCACGACGACGACCTCACTCGACAGCGCGCTCGAGGGGGCCGACTTCGTCTTCTCCGCCATCCGCGTCGGTGGCCTCGAGGGGCGGGTCGTCGACGAGCGCCTCGCCCTCGGGCTGGGTCTGCTCGGGCAGGAGACCACGGGCGCGGGCGGGGTCGGCTACGGGCTGCGAACCGTCCCTGTGGCGCTCGCCGTCGCGGAGCGAGTGGCGCTCCTCGCCCCGGACGCGTGGGTCATCAACTTCACCAACCCGGCGGGCCTGGTGACCCAGGCGATGCAGACGGTGCTCGGCGAGCGGGTCGTGGGGATCTGCGACTCGCCGCTCGGCCTCGCGAAGCGCGCAGCGGGGGCGCTGGGGCTGTCCCTCGGCGACGTCGTCATCGACTATGCGGGGGTCAACCACCTCGGCTGGCTCCACGGGCTGAGCGCCGGCGGGCGCAACGTCCTGCCCGAGCTGCTCGCCGACCGGCACCGGCTGGAGGGGTTCGAGGAGGGCCATCTCTTCGGCGCCGAGTGGCTGCAGTCGATCGGGGCGATCCCCAACGAGTACCTCTGGTACTACGACTTCACGAGGGACGCGATCGCCCGGATCCGCGAGTCGGCACAGACGCGCGGGGAGTTCCTGCTCGGGCAGCAGTCCGACTTCTACGCCGCGGTGGAGGCGGCACCGGCCCGGGCGCTCGAGATCTGGGACGCCGTGCGGCGGGAGCGCAACGCGACCTACATGGCCGAGACGCGAGCCGGTGGGGACGGAGACGACGGACCGGAGCGCACCGAGGCGGACATCGAGGGCGGCGGCTACGAAGGCGTGGCGCTCGCCCTGATGGGCGCCATCGCCCGGGACGATCCGGCGACCCTCATCCTCAACGTCCGGAACCGCGGCACCGTCCCCGGGCTGCCGGACGACGCGGTGGTCGAGGTGCCGTGCCTGGTCACGGCTGCCGGCCCGGTGACGCTGCCGGTCAGTCCGCTCCGCGGCCGCGAGCTCGGGCTCGTGCAGCAGGTCAAGGCCGTCGACGAGCTGGTGGTCCGGGCGTGCCGGGAGGGGTCGGCCGCCGTGGCGGTCCAGGCGCTGGCCTCCCACCCCCTCGTGGACTCGGTGTCGGTCGCACGGGAGCTCTGGAGCGGCTACCGGGAGCGGCTCGCACCGTTCTACGCGGGGTTCCGCTGACTCCCGAGGGGCCCACCGGCGCGGTCGCGGGCGGGGATCGAGGGGCCGCTCGGGCTAGTCATTCCCTCCGCCGAGGAGCAGGCCGACCCCCAGCGTGGCGAGGCTCACCGCGAGCAGGAGCGCGCCGGCGAAGACCAGCGCGATGAGGCGGTTGGGCCGGTCGCGACCACGTCCCATGGACGCGAAGAAGAACCCGCCCGGCATGAGGAGCGCGGCAGCCGCGACGCCGGAGCGGGCCACCCACTCCCAGACGCCGGTCAGGCCCGTCTGGTCCACGAAGAGCTGGCACACGAGCGCGAGGACGAGCAGGACGCCGGCATGGGCGTGGCCGGCCCGCGCGAACTTCTCCTGGAACGGCGTCACGCCCGCCCTGCCCGTCACGACCCTGACGAGGTAGAGGCCGCCGGTCTCGACGGTGACGAGCGACAGGAAGAGGATCCCCGCGAGAACCCGCGAGCTGTCGGAGAGCAGGACCTGGTCCATGACCGTCCTTCGGGTTGCTGGATAGTGGAACTCTCCAATACTGGATAGCGCAACTCTCCAAAGTCAACGGGTTATCGAGCGGTTATCGAGCCCTGCCGGCCGTGGGACGGCTCGATCAGGTCGCCCGGAGGCGAGCGGGCACGTATGGTCGAGGGGTGGGGATGGGGTCGTCGCGAGGAGGGCGGGTGCCTGTGCGCGCCGGGGGTGTGGTCGCCGTGCTCTGCGCCGCGCTGGCCGCGCCCGCGCCCGCCGCCCTGGCCAGTCCGACCCCCAGCCCGTCGCCGGGCGCCCCGGTGGCGACCCAGGTGGGCCCCACGTCGAGTCCCCGTCGCCGGTCGCGCCGGCCGGACGCCTGGGGTGGGGGGCGGGCGAGTCGCTGCTCCGGCTCTACGACGTCGTCAGGGTCACCGCCGGCTACGTCGCGACCGCCCGGCTCGAGCCGGGCGGCGGATCCGCCGCTCCCGGTCGCACCTCTGACTGGAGGCCCCCGCCCGACCTCCGGACCCCGCCCATCGCGCCCGGTGCCGGTGCGGTCCCGAGCCGCAGGCGGACCAAGTACGACGTGCTCGGCGCTGCCTACCAGAAGGCTGCCGACGCCCTGCCCCGCCGCTGCCACCTGCCGTTCGCGCTGCTGATGGCCATCGGCGAGGTCGAGTCGAGCTCCCTGCGCGGCCGTCGGCTCGACGCCCGCCACAACGTCGTCCCGCCGGTGATCGGGCCGTCGCTCTCCGGCGGTGGCTTCGCCGCGATCCGCGATAGTGACGGTGGGCAGCTCGACCGCGACCCGGTCTGGGACCGCGCCGTCGGCCCGATGCAGTTCATCCCCGGCACCTGGCGGGTCTGGGGTGCCGACGGAAACGGCGACGGGGTCGCCGACCCGCAGAACGTCGAGGACGCAGCGCTCGCCGCAGGACGCTATCTGTGCGCGGCCGGGCGCGACCTGTCAAGGCAGGAGGACCTCGAGGAGGCGATCCTCTCCTACAACCACTCCCGGCGATACCTCGCGACGGTGCTCGACCTCTACGACTCCGTGATGGGCGGTTTCGTCGCCGGCCCGTGACGACGGGGCTCCCCGCCGCGCTCGGGGCACCCGCCGAGCCCAGCGGCATACGGCCTCGGCCCCATTCCCACCCGGGCGGTGGGATTGGCCCAGATCATGGACGGGCTTGGGCATAGATAAGTGACGGTTATACATTGCATTACATGACCGTCACTGAGATCCCCGGCGCAGCCACGCCCGCCCGTCCGGCCGCCCGGCCGCCGCGCGCCGACCGCTCCAACGGTCAGTGGAAGGTCGACGGCCCGGCCCCGCTCAACGCCAACGAGGTGTGGAAGCAGGAGGAAGGCGGCCTCGCCGTCCGCGAGCGGATCGAGACGATCTACGCCACCCAGGGTTTCGACGCCATCCCGGCCCAGGACCTCACCGGCCGCTTCCGCTGGTGGGGCCTCTACACGCAGCGCAAGCCCGGCATCGACGGTGGTCGCACCGCCCAGCTCAGCGACGACGAGCTGAGCGACCGCTACTTCATGCTCCGGGTGCGCACCGATGGCCAGGCCCTCTCCCCCGAGGCGCTGCGGGTCCTCGGCGGGATCTCCACCGCGTTCGCCCGCGGGAGCGCGGACATCACCGACCGGCAGAACATCCAGTACCACTGGATCGGTATCGAGGACGTCCCCGAGATCTGGAGACGGCTCGAGTCCGTCGGTCTGGAGACGACCACGGCATGTGGCGACACGCCGCGTGGCTTCCTCGGCAGCCCCGTCGCCGGCATCGCCGCCGACGAGATCATCGACCCCACCCCGGTCATCCTCGAGATCAAGCGCCGCTGGATCGGGGACCCTGAGCTGGCCAACCTGCCGCGCAAGTTCAAGACGGCGATCACCGGGCACCCCAGCCTCGACGTGGTCCACGAGATCAACGACATCTCGCTCGTCGGCGTCGTCCATCCTGACCTCGGGCCCGGCTACGACCTGTGGGTCGGGGGCGGCCTCTCCACCTCGCCGCGCCTGGCCGAGCGACTCGGCGTCTTCGTCTCCGAGGAGGAGGCGGCCGACGTCTGGCACGGCGTCATCCAGATCTTCCGCGACTACGGCTACCGTCGGCTGCGCAACAAGGCGCGGCTGAAGTTCCTCCTCGCCGAGTGGGGCCCCGCGAAGTTCCGGCAGGTCCTCGAGGACGACTACCTCGGTCACCCGCTGCCCGACGGTCCTGCCCCCGAGCCGGCGACCGGCCCCGGCGACCACGTCGGTGTCCACCTCCAGAAGGACGGTCGCTACTACGTCGGCGCCGCGCCCGTCGTCGGACGGGTGGGCGGGCCGGTCCTGAGCGAGCTGGCCGACCTCATCGACGAGGTCGGCGCGGGTCGGGTGCGGCTCACCGCCCACCAGAAGCTCGTCATCCTCGACGTCCCCGAGGCCGGGCTCGAGCGACTCGTCGCAGGGCTCGAGGGTCTCGGCCTCTCCGCCCAGCCGAGCCCCTTCCGGCGCACGACCATGGCATGCACCGGAATCGAGTTCTGCAAGCTGGCCATCGTCGACACCAAGGACACGGCGGCGGCTGCGATCACCGAGCTCGAACGGCGCCTCGCCGACGTCGTCGCCGACGGCACGCTCGACACCCCGATCCAGCTCAACCTCAACGGGTGCCCGAACTCCTGCGCGCGGATCCAGACGGCGGACATCGGGCTCAAGGGCCAGATCGTCACCGTCGACGGCCCCGACGGGCCGGTCCAGCAGGCCGGCTTCCAGGTGCACCTGGGCGGCGGCCTCGCCACCGTGGAGCGGGACGAAGCCGGACTCGGGCGCACCGTGCGCGGCCTCAAGGTCACCGCCGCCGAGCTGCCCGACTACGTCGAGCGGGTCGTGCGGACCTTCATCGCCCAGCGTGACGAGGGCGAGACCTTCGCTGCGTGGGCCCTGCGCGCCGAGGACGGTGAGCTCCGGTGAGCACCGTCTCCGTCGCCACGCCCAAGGTGCCCCGTCGCCGTCGCACCGAGGAGGAGCTCACGGCGATCGTCGCCGAGTTCACCGCCCGGCTGGAGGCCCGGCTCGCGGCGGACCCCGACGACGAGCCCACCGCCGACGAGGTGGCGGCCTGGGCCGCGGAGCACTTCACCGGATCCCTCGCGGTGGCCTGCTCGATGGCCGACGCCGTCCTGCCGCACGTCGTGGCCCAGCACGCGCCGGGCGTCGACGTCCTCTTCCTGGACACCGGCTACCACTTCTCGGACACGCTGGTCACCCGGGACATCGTCGCCGCGGACCTGCCGATCACCCTCGTCAACGTCACGCCGGCCCAGACCGTCGCCGAGCAGGACGCGCAGTACGGCCCCCGCCTCTACGAGCGCGACCCGGCCCTGTGCTGCCAGCTGCGCAAGGTGGAGCCGCTCGCCCGGACGCTGCCGCTCTACGAGGCCTGGGTGACCGGGGTGCGTCGGGAGGAGGCCCCGACCCGGGCGGACACCCCGCTCGTCACCTGGGACGCCAAGAACGGCCTGGTGAAGATCAACCCGCTCGCGGCGTGGACCTTCGACGAGCTCCAGGACTACGCCGTCGAGCACCAGGTCGAGGTCAACTCCCTCCTGTCGGACGGCTACCCCTCCATCGGCTGTGAGCCGTGCACGCGCCGGGTCGAGCCCGGCGAGGACCCTCGGGCCGGGCGGTGGGCCGGCTTCGCCAAGACCGAGTGCGGCCTGCACACCTGACCTGCCGGCCGGTGCGCGGGTGACGCGCGGCCGCATCGAGGAGCACCCATGAAGTCCGCTCTCCCGCTCGTGGTCGACCTGTCGGGTCGCCTCGTCGTCGCCGTCGGGGGCGGTCCCGTGTCCGCTCGTCGCGTGCGGGCCTTCGCGCAGGAGGGTGCCGTGGTGCGGGTCATCGCGCCGTGGGTGTGCGAGGACCTGCGCGACCTCGTGATCGACGGCGCCGTCGAGTGGCAGGCCCGCGAGTACGCCGGTGCCACCGACCTCGAGGGTGCCTGGCTCGTCCACACCGCGGCCGGGGAGCCCCACGTCGACCGGCAGGTGGCCGGCGACGCGGAGGGGCTGAGGATCTGGTGTGTCGACGCGACGGAGGCCTCGGCAACGGCCGTCAGCGTGCCGGCCCGGGCAGACGTGACCACTGCCCACGGCAGGGTCACCATCAGCACGTATGCCGCTGGGGACCCCGGCCTGGCCACCTCGCTTCGCGACGGGGTCGCGGACGCCGTCACGCAGGGGCGCCTGGACCTCCGCCGGACCCGCGAGCACCGCTCCGCTGGGTGGGTCGCGCTCGTGGGTGGTGGGCCGGGCGTCGACGGGCTGCTCACGGCGCGGGGCCACCAGCTGCTCCGCTCTGCCGATGTCGTCGTCGTCGACCGGCTCGCACCGCGTGCGGTCGTCGAGCGGCTGCCGGCCTCGGTGCGCGTCATCGACGTCGGGAAGACGCCCGGACACCATGCCGTTCCGCAGTGGCGCATCAACGAGATCCTCGTGGAGGAGGCCGGCCGCGGGTTGGGCGTGGTGCGCCTCAAGGGCGGCGACCCCTATGTGCTGGGACGCGGCGGCGAGGAGCGCCACGCGTGCGAGGCCGCCGGCGTGGCTGTCGAGGTCGTCCCCGGTGTGACGAGCGCGGTGTCGGTCCCCGCCGCCGCGGGGATCCCGGTGACGCACCGCGGGGTGGCGCGCGGTTTCACCGTCGTGACCGGCCACGAGTCGGTCCCCGGGCTTCCGACGGGCGGCGACCACACCCTCGTCCTGCTCATGGGCGTCAGCCTCCTCGAGGAGACCATGGGTGCGCTGGTCGCTCAGGGCCGCTCGCCGGACTGCCCCGTCGCGATCGTCGAGCGCGGCTTCTCGCCGACCCAGCGGACGACTGTCGGCACCCTGTCCACCATCGCCGAGCTGGCCCGGGAGCGCTCGGTCGAGTCACCGGCCGTCATCGTCGTCGGCGACGTCGTCCGGCTCGGCCCCGACTGGGAGCGTGCGCGTCCGGCCTGACGCGGTCAGACGACCGCCGCCAGGATCCGGTCGATCCGGTCGAGCGTCACCGGGTCCTGCGGTGTCTCGCGGAACCACGCCTCCAGCCGGTCCCGCTCTGCGGGGTCGGTCTCGCCGATCCAGCGAGCGCACGCATAGCTGGTGATGTGGGCCTGCTCGGCGACGAGCATGGTGAAGTGGCCACGTCGCCTCACCCGAGCCGGACCACCCGCCTCGACGTAGGCGGAATGGAGCAGCCGCGCTCGGTCAGGGTCGTCGTCGCCGAACTCGTAGAGCACCATGGCCAGCTCGTGGGACGGGTCGGCCGGGCCCATGTTCTCGAAGTCGATGACGCACACCCGTCCGTCTGCGCTCGCCAGGACGTTGTCGGCCCACAGGTCCCGGTGGCACACCCGGGGATGCTCGTGTGGCTCGATGACGCCCTCGACGGCCACGAGCTCGGGCAGCAGCGCCTCGAGCTCGTCGGCGAAGGGCGCCCGCGCGGCGACGAGCCGTCGATGCATCTCTCGCCATGCTGCTTCGCCGACGCCGACGGCGAACCAGTTGCCCACCCGCTCCGACGTGGGCGCGCCGGCCCGGTGCAGGTGCGCGACCGTCCGTCCGACCTGGGCTGGGTCCAGCTGCCGACTCCGCGGGGCGAGGTCCACCCACTCCATGAGCCGCACCGGCGTGCCGGACACCTCGGCCAGGACGGTCCCCTCGACGGAGGGACGAGAACGCGGGGTGAAGACACCTGCGGCCAGGGCGGCTTCGGAGAAACCGTGGTCGGCCTCGACCGCGGTGACGTCGGGCGACGCGAACCACTCCTTGACCGCCCATGTCGTGCCGTCGACCTGCAGCCGCCAGATCTGCCCCAGCTGGCCCCGGGCCACGGTACCCGTGAGCACTGCCTCACCGTCGAGACCGAAGGCGGCGGCCAGGGCTCCTGCATCTGCGACGGAGAGCATTCGGGGCTCGGCGAGGGTCACGGAACCAGGTGCCACCAGGCGTCGGCGACCGACGCCGCCGCAAGGACCACGGCCGCGGAGCCGAGCAGCCGTCGACCCCGACGCACGAGGAGCACGATGGCGGCGGTGAGGGACAGGCCCACCAGCGCGACGAGCTCGGCCCCGCCGCCGTCGGTCGCGTCCTGGACGGCGTCGAGGACGGTGGCGCCGGGGACCTGCCGGAAGCTCCCGTCGACGAAGCCTGCCTGCGCGAGGTCGCTGCCGACGCGCACGGCTGCGAACAGCCACCAGCCGAAAGCGACCCAGAAGAGGGCGGCACCGACGCGGCTGATCCGTGTCGGACGAGGCTCGGGCCGGGGAGCCGAGCCGGGAATGGCCACGACGAACTCCTGCTCGTCGCGCTCCGCCACGTCGGCGCCGCCACCGTGCACGCTTGTCATGGGCACAACGTACTCGTGGCCGCCGCCGGCTCGCGGTTCCACGCCGGTCGGGTCGCTACTGTCCGACGCGGCCGTCGATGCGCTCACGGAGGAGGTCGGCGTGGCCACAGTGCCGCGCGTACTCGGCGACCTGCGCCACCAGCATGTCGCGAAGCTGCAGGTCGGCCCCATCGGGACCGAAGTCGGAGACACCGGCATTGCGGGTGCCGAGATCGGCGACCCCGGCGACGAAGCGGTCGGTGCGCTCGACCTCGTCACGCCAGGTCCGCCACGCCTCCGCCACGACTTCGGGGTCGGCGGTCGCGCCGTTCCAGTCGCCGTCGCGGTCCTCGTCCGTGCAGTACAGCTTCGGTGCGTTCTCCCCGGCCATGACCCGGCGCAGGTGCCGCTCGCCCTCGGCCATGTGCCGCACGATGCCGAGGAGGGACATGGTGGAGGGGGGCACCGACCGGCGCGCGAGCTGTTCGGCGTCGAGGTCCGCGCACTTCATCTCCAGCGTCAGCCGGTAGTAGCGGAGGTAGCCGAGCAGGATCCCGCGTTCGTCCGTGGCCTCCTCGGCGCTCTCACGGGCGTCGTCGGCGGGGTCCACCCACATGTCGCGATACACCGTCGACCTGGTCCAGCGGGTCGGACCGGACGACAAGGATGCACTCGTGGCCCCGCTCTGCTGCTCGTCGCGGCCGGGATCAGTCACGGGAGGCCGCACGCTGCTCGTCATCGAAGGCGATGAGCTTGGCGGCCTCCTCGGGGGTCGCTCCCGCGGCCATCGCAGCCCTGGTGCGACCGATGTTGCGGGACGTGGCGGACATCATCGCGTGGACCCTGCCGCGGCTGTAGGTCATCGCGTTGGCGGCGGCGACCCCGATGCTGGAGCCGACCTCGATGGCGTCCTGGTCGGCGCCCATGTAGAGGAACTGCCAGTGGTAGGCCTGGGTCTGCTGCTCGATGAGGGCCTTGACCGCGGCGTGGCTCCACTCGCGCGAGGCGTTCTCGTGGCCGTCGGTCATGATGCCGATGATGACCATCCCGGGGCGCTCGTCCTCCGGCAGGGCCGCCAGACGCTCCCCAGTCGTCGTCACGAGACGGCCGATGGAGTCGAGCAGGGCGGTCGAGCCGCGGGGCGCGAGGTGCAGCGGCGGCACCTCGGCGATCGGCAGGTCGCGGTAGACCTCGTCGTACTCGTTGTCGAACTGCGCGAGGGTGACGCGGCACTCGCCGTCCTGCTTCCGCTGCTCGGCGATGAAGGCGTTGAAGCCGCCCTCGGTGTCGTCCTTGATCGTCTGCATCGAACCGCTGCGGTCGAGCAGGAAGGCGATGTGCGTGAGGTTCGGGTTGGTCATGGGTCCCTCCTCGGGGTGTGGGCGAGCCTGGTCGGCTGCCGGGGCTCAGGTGGTGCGGCGAGCCCGGAAGCGCATCGGTCTGGGTGGGGCCGTCTCGGGCTCGGCGCGGCGGTGGCGCCCCTCCTCGAGGTCGTACCGCGCACGCTCGACCCCCGAGGCGGTGACGCGGGTGCCGTCGGGCGCGGCGTAGGCGGAGAGCAGGGAGGTGCGGGCCAGTCGGGGGCCGACGGCGTTCTCGGAGAGGCCGGCGAGGGAGCCGGCGGTCCGGATCGTGCTGCCCTCGGCGAGGACCGCGGCCGCCATGGCCTCGTCGATCGCCTCGGTGAGGTGGTCCTGCGCGGCCCGCAGGTGCGGAAGGGCAGATCCCGGCCGGTCGGGGTCGACGTGCCGCAGGGCCTCCTCCGCCGCAGCGACGGCGAGAGCGACGGGGCTCGGGGACTTCGGGGCTGGCATACCACGATGATACCGCACTAACTGCGGTGCCGCAATAGGCTAAGCCACTACTCCTCGGCGAGCAGGCGCCGCAACGTCCTGCCGTATGCCGCTCGGCCGGCTCGCGCGGTCAGCCACCCGAACGCGCGGGGTACCCCGGTGATCCGGATCTCCTGCCGCCAGTCGACCAGCGACCCGGCTGTCCGGGGCGTGACGCGCAGCTCGATCCACCCCCGGACGACTCGCCCCTCCTTGCGGATGCGGGCCAGGCCCGCATCCTGCCCCGCAGGCGCGGTGATCTCGTCCACCACCATGGGGTCGTCGAACGCGACCGGTCCGAGCCCCGTCCGGGCGACGAACCTGGCGCCGGGCGCGAGCTCCTCGGCGCCCACCATCCCGCTCGCGATGCGGGTCAGTGGCACGACTCGGTCGTGCGCGCGCAGGTCCAGGACGCGCCGCCACGTCTCGGGAGCTGGCAGTGGCGAGGGGAGGAGCACGCGGAAGGTCGCCATGCCGGGACCCTAGTCCGGGACCCTAGTCCGGGACCCTAGTGCGGGACCCTTGACCCGGTAACCTACGGAAGCGTAGGTTACCAATGAGTACGACATCGCCAAACCGCAGGACGAGCCCGGAAAGGCGGACCGATGAGCGCCCACACCGCGACGCTGCACGGCCATCGGCTGGCCTACGTGGACAGCGGTGCCGGACCGGCCGTCCTCTTCATCCACGGGCTCCTCGGGACGAACGCCAACTGGTCCCATCTCGTCACCTGCCTCGAGACCAGCCACCGGGTCGTCGTGCCCGACCTCTTCGGGCACGGCGCCTCGGACAAGCCGATGGGCGACTACTCGCTCGGTGCTCACGCGGCAACCCTCCGCGACCTCCTCGACCGGCTGGGCATCGACCGGGTCACCCTCGTCGGTCACTCCCTCGGTGGCGGCATCGCCCTCCAGTTCTGCTACCTGTTCCCGGAGCGGGTCGCCGGGCTCGTCCTCGTCTCGAGCGGTGGCCTGGGCCGCTCCGTCAGCCCGGTCCTACGCGCCGCGACCCTTCCGGGCGCGGAGCTGGTGATCCCCCTGATCGCCTCCCGGTGGGTCCGCGACCGGCTCGAAGGGCTCGGCTCCGCCGTCGGGCGGCTGGGCCTCCGTCCCCCGGCGGACGTCCGGGAGGCGTGGCGCGGCTTCACCTCCCTCGGCGATGCCGACAGCCGTCGGGCCTTCCTGGCCACGACCCGAGCGGTCATCGACCCCGGAGGCCAGACGGTGACGGCACACGACCACCTCCCCATGGACACGGACATCCGCACCCTCGTCGTCTGGGGCACCCGGGACCGGATGATCCCGGCGTGGCACGCGACCACCGTCCACCAGGCCATCCCGAGCAGCCGGGTGGAGCTGTTCCACGGGGCGGGACACTTCCCGCACCTCGAGGAGCCGGAGCGGTTCGCGGCCCTGCTGAGCGACTTCATGACGGAGTGAACCCGCCCCCGCCCGTGTCGAAACCGGCGTGCGCCACTCGACGGGACGGTGAAGGCTGGGGATCGACCCGGCCCCACAGCGAAGGAGACCGACATGCGCTACCTGATGATCCACAAGCTGGACGAGAGCCTCCCCGAGGCGTGGAACCCGAGTCCGGAGTTCATCGACCGGATGGGCGCCTTCATGGGCGAGGTCCAGGAGTCGGGCGTCCTGCTCGCCGCGGAGGGCGTCCACCAGAGCAGCGAGGGCGCGCTGATCCGCAAGGACGCCAAGGGGCTGTCGGTGACCGACGGACCGTTCAGCGAGGCCCGCGAGGTGATCGGCGGCTTCGCCCTCGTCAACGTCGCCGACAAGGCCGAGGCGGTCGAGCTCGGGCGGCGCTTCGCCGACCTCTTCCCGGAGGTCAGCGTCGAGGTCCGCCGTGTCTTCGAGGAGGCCGACTTCGGCGAGAACCCCGGGGCCCAGGGGGCCTGACCCCCGCGGGGGACACCCGGAGCACCCGTGACGTTGACCCCATCGGCCCCTAGGGTCGGTGGGGTGAACATCATCTTCGTCGAGCCGGCCTTCCCCGCGAACCAGCGGCGGTTCGTCCACGCCCTGGCGTCGGTGGGGGCGGACGTCTACGCGATCGGCGAGTCCGACGAGGCCCACCTCGGCGATGACCTGCGCAGCGCCCTGCGGGGCTACTACCGCGTCGGCTCGGTCACCAACGTCCAACAGCTGATCGACGCGGTCCGTCACTTCCAGGGCCAGGTGTGGATCGACGGGCTCGAGGCGACGATCGAGGCCCACATGATGCCCGCTGCGCAGGCTCGGCAGGCGACGAACATCCCCGGCACGAGTGTCCGCACGACGTGGCTGTGCCGCGACAAGCCCTCGATGAAGGAAGTGCTCCGTGCGGCGGGGGTGCCCACCGCGGCGTCGGCCGCGATCGAGTCGTCGGCCGAGGCCAAGGAGTTCGCGGACCGCGTCGGCTACCCGCTCATCGTCAAGCCGCGCACCGGCGCGGGCGCCCAGGGCACGGCGCGGGCCGACGGCGACGACGAGCTCGCCGAGGTGCTGCACCGCTTCGGCGACGAGGGCGCGACCTCGCTCGCGATCGAGGAGTTCGTCGAGGGCCACGAGGGCTTCTACGACACGATCACCGTCGACGGACGGGTCGCGCACGACTGGGTGACCCACTACTACCCCAACGTGCTCGAGGCGATGCGGCACCGCTGGATCTCCCCGCAGTTCGTCACGACCAACCGGGTGGACGACCCGTCCAACACCTTCTACGCCGAGGTCCGCGAGCTGGGTCGCCGCGTCATCGACGCGCTCGGCATCGAGACCTCGGCGACGCACATGGAGTGGTTCTACGGCCCGAAGGGGCTGCGCTTCTCCGAGATCGGCTGCCGCCCACCGGGCGTCGGCGCCTGGGACCTCTACTCCGCCGCCAACGACGTCGACGTCTACCGGGAGTGGGCGCACGTCATCGTGCACGGTCGCCCCGAGCAGGAGCTCAAGCGGTCGTATGCCGCTGGGCTCGTCGCGCTCCGACCGGACCGTGACGGGGTGGTGACGGGCTACGACGGGATCGACCGGCTCCAGCAGCGCCACGGCGAGTGGATCATCGACGCCCACTTCCCGCCGGTGGGCCACTCGACCCAGCCGGTCGAGGCCGGGTTCATGGCCAACGCCTGGGTGCGGGTGCGCCACCCGGACTACGACACGGTGCGCGCGATGCTCGATGACATCGGCCGCACCGTCAAGGTCCACGCCGGGTGAGACGCGTGGACCCCTCGTGACCACCATCCTCCTCGGGCCGCAGCGGTTCACGACGACCGTGCAGGCCGTGCTGCGCTCGCTGCCCGCCGACGGGCCGGTCGCGATGATCAACGCGGGGTGGGAGGAGCGGGAGGCCGACGACGGCGAGCTCAACGGCCTGCTCGACCAGCGCGGCGTCAACGTGCGGCTCTATCAGCGGGCGGTCGAGGCCCTGGCGGCGGAGCGCGCGTTGCGCACCTCCGTGCTCGGGCACCGGGCGCGCCACGCCGAGCTGCGGTCGTTCTACGGCATCAGGCTCCAGGCTGCCTGGGACACCGTCTTCGCAGTGCGGCGCCGGATCCCTCGACCGGGCACGGGAGACGTCGCGGACGGTGCCGTGCGGTCGTCGGTCCAGGCGCTGCGCGACGTCGACGACTGGTACGCCTACGAGGTGGCGCGGATCGTCGAGGCGACCGCCGGCTCGGACGTCGTCCGGTCGAGCGAGGTCCTCCTGCGGCACCGACGCGAGGTCGCCGAGACGCTGTCCGGCGCGAGCGCGGTCGTCCTGGCGGGCGGGCACGTCGGGATCCTCATGGACACCCTGCGGCTGCTCGACGTCGCCATCCCACCGGGCACGCCGGTGATCGCCTGGTCGGCGGGCGCGATGGCCATCTGCGACCCCGTCGTCCTCTTCCACGACTTCGCCCCGCAGGGAGTGACCGCTCCCGAGGTGCACGACCGGGGCCTGGGGCGGCTGCGGGGGGTCATCCCCCTGCCGCACGCACGGCGGCGGCTGGCTGTTGAGGACCGCGAGCGGATGGGCGTCTTCGCCGAGCGGTTCCCGGCACACCGCCTCCTGCCCCTCGATGAGGGGACCGTCGTCCGCTTCGCGCCCGAGGACGTCGACTCCGACGGCCGGGCGACGCTGCCCGCCGGGGCCCGATACGTCGCCCCCGACGGCACGATCGAGACGCAGGGCGCCTCATGACCGCCCGGCTCGCCATCAACCGGCTCCGGGACCGGGTCCCCCTCGACGGGGAGGCGGTCGACCGCTTCGTGGCCCGCCACGGGTCCCCGATCGTCGAGGGCGAGCGTGCGACCTTCCTCTGGCGCGGCTCCGCCGACGAGGTCCGGGTCCGCCATCGGGTCGTCGGCCTGCCCGACCCCCTGCCGATGACGCCGATGCCGGAGACCGACCTCTGGTCGGTGACGACGGTCCTGCCCGAGGGCTCTCGCGTCGAGTACCAGATCGAGGTCCGGCGCGGCGAGTCCTACGAGCAGTTCAACGACCCGCTCAACCCCCGGCTCGCGCACAGCCCGATGGGGTCCAGCTCCGTCTGTGCGAGCCGGGGCTACCAGGTCCCGGACTGGGTGGCCCTCGACCCGGAGGCACGGCCGGGCACGCTCGTCGAGGACAGCATCCGCAGCCGGGCCCTGCGACGCGACCAGCCCATCCAGGTCTACCTGCCGGCTCGCTTCAACCGGGCGCTGCGCTACCCGCTCCTCGTCGTCCACGACGGCCCCGACTACCTCAACTTCGCGACGATGAAGACGGTGCTCGACAACCTCATCCACCGGCTCGACGTCGACCCGCTCGTGGCCGTCCTCGTCCCGCCGGGCGACCGGCTCCGCGAGTACGCCAACCACGCGCCCCATGCGCGCTTCATCGCGCGCGAGCTCGTCCCGCTGCTCACCGACCGGCTGCCCCTCGTCGACGCGCCCGAGGCCCGGTGCCTCATGGGGTCGAGCTTCGGCGGGATCGCCTCGCTGTCGACTGCGGTGCGCTACCCCGGCTACTTCGGCTCGCTGCTGCTCCAGTCCGCCTCCCTCGTGTTCACCGACATCGGTTTCGAGCACGGCGGCGGGCCGGCCTTCGACCCGGTCGTCACGTTCGTCAACCGCTACCGCGCCCGGCCCACCGCCGTCGTGGACCGGATCTACCAGTCCTGCGGGGTCTACGAACCGCTCATCACCCCGAACCGTTCGATGGTGCCCGTCTTCCGGCAGGCCGGCATGCAGGTGCGCTACACCGAGGCCCGCGACGGGCACAACTGGGAGAACTGGCGCGACCGGCTCGGCGACGGCCTGTCCTGGCTCTTCCCCGGGCCGCAGAAGTTCGTCTACGAATGAACACGGGAGAAGGCAGATGAAGACGACTGACCGCTGGCACTCCGACCGCCTGGGCACCGACCTCACCGTGGCCCGGTGGGGCACCTACGGCGTCCCGGTCCTCGTCTTCCCCAGCGCCGGAGGGGACGCCGAGGAGGTGGAGCGGTTCCAGCTCGTCGAGCACCTGTCGCCCCTCATCGAGTCAGGCCGGGCGAAGGTCTACTCCTGCGACAGCGTCGCCGGCAAGGCCATGCTCGAGCGCAGGGGCACCCCCGACCAGCAGCTCGCGCTGTTCAACGCCTTCCACCAGGCCGTCGCCGAGGAGGTGATCCCCGCGATCCACAGCGACTCGGGCGGCCCGCTGCCGGTCGTCGTCGCCGGCGCCTCGATCGGGGCGTTCAACTCGCTCGCCATGATCTGCCGCTACCCGCACCTCGTCGACTCGGCCGTGTGCATGAGCGGCACCTACGCCATCGAGAAGTTCATCGGCGGTCGCTTCACCGACGACCTCTACTTCAGCTCACCGCTCCACTTCCTGCCGGGCCTCGAGGGCCCGGCCCTCGACACGCTGCGGCGGCGCATGGTCATCCTCGCCTCGGGCAGCGGCCAGTGGGAGGACGTGGGCGAGTCCTGGGCCGTGGCCCGGGTGCTCGGGGCCAAGGGGATCCCCAACCGCGTCGACGACTGGGGCCCGGAATACAGGCACGACTGGCCCACCTGGTGGGAGATGCTGCCGATGTATCTCGACGACCTCCTCCCCTGAGTCCCAGCCCCGTTGGGAGGGCGGCCTCCAGCGGGAGCGGGCGCAGCGGCATACGGGCGGGTGGGTATGGGATGCGCGGACGCCCCTCGGACCCTCGCGGTTAAACTGTCCTCCCGGAGGGGGGCCGAGTCGCTGCCTGCTCCGTCGCCACTCGCGCCCCGGCCCCGGCCGGTCGCGCCTCCACTGAAGAGGATCAGTCCATGCGCCGACCCACCGCCCCCGGACCGGGCGTCGGCGTCGGCATCCTCACCGCCCTCGTGCTCGCGGCGTGCACCACACCGGCCCAGACCGCGGCGCCGGTCGAGCCGTCCGCGACCACGGCCACCGCAACGGCGCCGCGCCCGGGGAGCGCCACCGCGACGACGTCCTCCGTCGAGCGCCCGTCCCTCGTCGTCGAGACGGTCTTCGACTTCACGTCGCTCGACCCGCACACGCTTCTCGAGCGCAGCGGCCTCGTCGTGGCCGATGCCACCTACGAGACGCTGACGACGCTCGACCCGGAGGACCCGACCAAGGTCCTGCCCGGCCTCGCGGAGTGGACGATGTCCCCCGAGCGCAACTGGCTCACGCTGCGACTGCGTCCTGACGCGACCTTCTCCGACGGGAGCCGCGTCACCTCCGACGACGTCGTCTTCACGCTCGCCCGGGCGCGCGGCCTCGGGGGCGCGGCGGCCGAGCTGCTCGGTCCCATCGGCCTGACCAAGGTCGACGACCGCACCCTCACCGTCACGTCGCCGGGCACCAACTTCGCCCTCCCCGCCGTGCTCGCCAACCCGGCCCTCGGAATCCTCAACGCTGACGTCGTCATCGCCCACGGCGGCGCGATCGGCGAGGAGGACACGGCGGCGAGCTGGCTCAGCTGGAACTCCGCCGGCTCTGGCCCCTACGTCATCGCCGAGGTCGACGCCGGTCGGAGCATCACGCTCGAGCCGAACCCGCACTGGACCGGTGAGGACCCGGTCTTCCCCGAGGTCATCGTGCGCAACGCGACACCTGCCCAGCAGGTCACGGACATCGAGTCCGGCGCCGCCGACGTCGTCCTCGACCTCCCCCCGGACCGCGCCGACGCGATGAAGCTGCGACCGAAGGTCTCGAGTGTCGCCATCACGTCACAGACCTCACCCGCGCTCGCCTTCCTGCTGCTCAACGACGACCAGTCGATCAACCGCTGGACCGGCAACCCCGACTTCGTCACGGCGGTGCGCCTGGGGCTCGACGTCGAGGCTCTCGCCGAGCGGGCGGGACCGGGTGCCGTCCCGGCGCTCGGCCTGGTGCCACGCGGACTGCCCGGCGCGTTCGAGCCACCCGCGCCGGCCCCGACCGGGGAGCCCACCCCGGGTCGGACCGGCCCCACCGCCTCCCAGCCGACGCCGGGCACCAGCCCCACACCGACAGGGCCGGGCACCGAAGCGGCGACCCCCACGCCGAGCGGAACCAACGCCCCGATCCCGACCGCGACGCCCACCGTGGCCCCGGTCCGCGACCTCGCGGCGGCCAAGGCTGCACTGGCCCGCTCCGGCTACGACGGCCAGCCGATCCCTCTCGCGTATGCGACCGGCCGGCCCCTCAACGGCCTCGACCTCACCGTGGTCGCCACCTCCGTCCGCGCGCAGCTGGCCCGCGTCGGGATCCGGGTCACGCTGGCCCCGGCCCCCGTCGCGAAGGCGCTGGCCGCCTACGAGAAGGGCGTCAACGCGATGGGGCTGTGGAGCTGGACGCCCGAGTACGCCGAGCCCGAGGCGGCGCTCGCCTTCGCGCCCGGCGGTCACCTCGGCCACCGAGCCCGCTGGGTGCGTGGGGTCAACTCCGCCCTGGACACGCTGACCGCGGCGACTCGCACCTCCTTCGGCGACGAGCGCCCCGGTGCGTTCGCGCGCTGGCAGCTCCAGATGCAGCAGTTCGGCCCGTTCGTCCCCCTCTTCCAGCCGGCCGCCCACGTCGCGCACGGAGGGCGGGTCACGGCCGTGCCGCGGACGCCCATCGGGTCCGTCGACCTCGCCGGGATTCGCTGACCGGCCACAATGGCCGTATGCCGCTGAGCTCGATCCCCCACGTCCGTGGCCTCCTGCTCGCGGCCGGGTCCGGAAGCCGGATGGGGGGACCCAAGGCGCTGCTCCGTCCCTCCGGCGCCGGGCCCACGCTGGTCGAGCGGGCGGTCGCGGTCCTGCTCGAGGGGGGCTGCGACGGAGTGACGGTCGTGGTCGGGGCGGCGGCCGCGGAGGTCGCGGCAGTGGTGGCCGGTGGCTTCCCGGAGCCCAGCACGGTCGGAGTCGACGTCGTCCCCTGTCCCGAGTGGGCCGAGGGGATGGGCGCCTCGCTCCGGGCCGGGCTCGCCGCGGCAGCCACGCGTCGTGACGTCGAGGCGCTCGTCGTCTCCCTGGTCGACCTGCCCGACGTGGACGCCCCAGTGGTCCACCGGCTGCTGCAGTCTCGCGAAGGGCACTGGACCGCGGCGCTGAGCCGAGCGGCATACGGCGGCCGGCCCGGCCACCCGACGCTCATCGGCCGAGACCACTGGACGGGGGTCGTCACCGTGGCGCGGGGGGACCGGGGTGCGCGCGACTTCTTCCACGCCCAAGAGCACGACCTCGTCGAGTGCGGCGACCTCGCCACCGGACGCGACGTCGACGCCCCCACGGATCTCGACAGCTGAGGCCGAGGGGCGAATTCCGGCCGCTCCTTTCCCGTTCGGGGTTTGTCGGTAATGCTCAGGTCATGGACACCGTCTCTGGGTCTGTCTCTGGTCCTGCCGCCGGCGCGGTCGCCGGCCCGGTCGCCGGGCCGGGCGCTGGGCCGGGCGCTGGGCCGGTCGCTGGGCTCGCCACCGGCAGCCTGCCCGTCGACACGTTCGCCGGCCCGGGGGACGTCGCAGCAGCGCTCGCGCGCACCGGCTACCTCGCGGACGACGCCCTCGCCACGGCGACCTTCCTCGCCATCCGGCTGGGGCGCCCGATCCTGCTCGAGGGCGAGCCCGGCACCGGCAAGACCGCCCTCGCCGAGGCCCTCGCCGAGGCGCTCGACCTGGCCCTGATCCGCCTGCAGTGCTACGAGGGGATCGACGCGACCCAGGCTCTCTACGACTGGGACTTCCCCCGGCAGATCCTCCACCTGCGGGCCGTCGAGGCGCTGACCCGAGAGGAGCACCGCGACCCGCGCGAGCTCGAGAACGAGCTGTTCGACGAGCGGTTCCTGCTCGCCCGACCGGTCCTGCGCGCGCTCCGTGAGGCGCCGTGCGTCCTGCTCATCGACGAGATCGACCGCGCGGACGACGAGTTCGAGGCGTTCCTCCTCGAGGTGCTCTCCACGTGGCAGGTGACGGTCCCCGAGGTGGGCACGATCGCCGCGCGGACACCGCCGATCGTCGTGCTCACGTCGAACCGCACGCGCGAGCTGCACGACGCCCTGAAGCGGCGCTGCCTCTACCACTGGATCGACCACCCGGGCCTCGCCCGCGAGCTGGAGATCGTCCGCACCCGACTCCCCGAGGTGCCGCCCCTGCTCGCGGAGCAGGTCGTCGGCGTCATCCAGCGCCTGCGCACCGACGCGGGCCTCATCAAGCCGCCCGGCGTCGCCGAGACCCTCGACTGGGCCCGCGCCCTCGTCGCCCTCGGTGCCGCTGCGGTCGACCCGGAGGTCGCCGCCGCGTCGCTCGGGTCCGCCGTGAAGTACCGCGAGGACGCCGAGCGGGTGCGCGCCATGCTCGACCGGCTGCTGACGCCATGACCGCAGCACCAGCAGGCTCGACGCCGAGCGAGACCGTGCCCACAGTGCCCCCAGTGCCCCCAGTGCCCCCAGTGCCCCCAGCGCCCCCAGTGCCACCAGTGCCGCCCGTCCCCCGGTGGGCCGCTGACGAGTGGCTGCTCGGCTTCGCCCGGGCGCTGCGGGCCGCCGGGCTCCCGGTCACGGCAGACCGGGAGCGGACCTTCCTCGTGGCGCTCGCCGAGGTCGGCCTCGGAGAGCGGCGGCACGTCTACTGGACCGGCCGCGCCACCCTGACCTCGTCTCCCGCCGACGTCGAGCGCTACGACCAGGTCTTCACGTCCTGGTTCAGCCCCGAGCAGCCGACCCAGACCCGGCGCCCCGAGCGGGAGGTCCCGCCCGCGACCCGGGCCGCTCTCGACGAGCCGGACGGGGAGCCGGGCGGCAACACCGACGACGAGGCCGTCCACGCACGCGCCAGCGGCCGTGAGGTGCTCCGGCATCGTGACCTCGGGACGCTCGGCGTCGAGGAGCGCCAGGCGCTGGCCCGGCTCTTCGACCGGCTGCGCCCCAGGCCGCCCCGCCGCCGCGCCCGGCGCCACGTCCGCTCGCGCATCGGAGAGGTCGACGGCCCGGGGACACTGCGGGAGCAGCTGCGCCGGATGGGCGAGCCCGGTCGCATTCACCACCGGACCCGGGGCAGCCGTCCTCGCCGTGTGGTCCTGCTCATCGACGTGTCCGGGTCGATGAGCGCCTACGCGGACAGCCTCCTGCGGCTGGCCCACGCCTTCGTCCGGGCAGCCGGCCCCAGGGGACCCGTCGAGGTGTTCACCATGGGCACTCGACTCACGCACGTGACGCGCGCACTCCGGGCCCGCGACCCCGACCGCGCGCTCATCGCCGCGGGCGAAGCGGTCCCCGACTGGTCCGGTGGGACCCGCCTCGGGGAGTCCATCGGCGCCTTCCTCGACCGCTGGGGCCGCCGCGGCATGGCGCGCGGAGCGGTCGTGGTGGTCTTCTCGGACGGCTGGGAGCGGCAGGGCCCAGAGCTGCTCGCGGAGCAGATGCGCCGCCTCGCCGCGCTCGCCCACCGCGTCGTGTGGTCGAACCCGCATCGCGGGAAGTCCGGCTACCTTCCCGTGCAGCAGGGCATCGTCGCCGCCCTCCCGCACGTTGACGACTTCGTCGCCGGGCACTCGCTGGCGACGTTCGAGGAGCTGATCGAGGTGGTCGCCCGTGCGTGAGGTGCTGCAGGAGCTCATGACCTGGTGGGAGGCGGGTGAGGCGGTCGGTGTCGGCACCGTCGTCGGCACGTGGCGCTCGGCCCCGCGGCAGCCGGGGGCCTCGATGCTCGTCGGACCGCGCGGCCAGGCCGTCGGCTCCGTCTCCGGAGGGTGCGTCGAGGGCGCGGTCTACGAGCTGGGGCAGGAGGTCGTCGCCTCGGGGTCGCCCGTGCTCCAGCGCTACGGCATCAGCGACGACGACGCCTTTGCCGTCGGCCTGACCTGCGGAGGCATCCTCGACGTCTTCGTCGAGAAGGTCTCCAGGGAGACCTTTCCCGAGCTCGGTGCGGTCGCGGCCGACATCGAGGCGGGCCGCCCCGTCGCTGTCGCGACGGTGATCGAACATCCCGATCCTGCGTGGCTCGGCCGCCGCATCGTCGTCCACCCGGAGCCTGTGGACGACGAGGCCACTCGAGTGAGCGGTGACGGGGAAGCCAACCCAGCGGCATACGGCCTGAGCATGTCCCTCGGCAGCGAGCGCGCGGACGCCGCGGTGCGCGACGACGCCCGGGGACTGCTCGCGCAGGGCCGCACGGCGACCCTCGGCTACGGCCCCGACGGGGAGCGCCGCGGTGAGGGGATGCGCGTCTTCGTCCAGAGCCACGCCCCCAAGCCGCGGATGCTCGTGTTCGGCGCCATCGACTTCGCCGCGGCTGTCGCGCGCGTCGGGAGCTTCCTCGGCTACTACGTCACCGTCTGCGACGCCCGTCCGGTCTTCGCGACGGCGTCCCGCTTCCCGGAGGCCGACGAGGTCATCGTCCGCTGGCCGCACGACTACCTCACCGAGGAGGTCGAGGGCGGGCGGATCGACCCCCGGACCGTGATCGCCGTGCTGACGCACGACCCCAAGTTCGACGTGCCCGTCCTCGAGGTGGCCCTGCGCCTGCCGGAGGTCGCCTACATCGGGGCGATGGGCTCCCGGCGCACGCACGAGGACCGCCTCCGCCGCCTGCGTGAAGCCGGCATGACGGAGGAGGAGCTGGCGCGGATGTCGTCACCGATCGGGCTCGACCTCGGCGCGCGCACCCCTGAGGAGACGGCGATCTCCATCGCCGCCGAGATCATCGCCTTGCGGTGGGGAGGTCGGGGGGACCGGCTGAGCGGGCTCGAGGGGCCGATCCACCACCACGAGCACGAGCCGGCCCCCTGACCGTCCGGGGTCACGCCGTCAACGGGTGCTGACATAGATGTCGCCGGCGCGGCCGAAGTACAGCCGCTCGGCCTTCCAGGAGAGCGACGGCCGCGTCTCCCCCGCAGCGGTGTTGACCGCCCCGCCGAGGTTGACGGGCGTCGACCAGGCCGCGTCGGTGCTGGCGCGGGTCGAGGACCAGATGTCGAACGAGCCCTCCCCGCCCGGCCGCGTCGAGGCGAAGACCACCTCGAGCCCGTCCTTGCGGACGTTCGGCATCATGTCGTCCACCCCGGTGTTGAGGGACGCCACTGCAGTGGCAGGGCCGAACCGCAGGTCGCCCACCATCGGGCTGACGTAGATGTCCTGCGTCCCCGAGCCGACAACTCCTGCGCCGCTCGAGAAGTACAGTTCGGTCCCGGTCGCCGTCTCGACGACGGAGGGGCCGAACTCGTTGCCGGTGCTGTTGGGGCCGTTGGTGCCGCAGCCGAGGTTGCGCGGCGGCGTCCACTGCTCACGGGCCGGACTCCAGTGGGTCAGGTAGATGTCACCGCCGCCGCAGGCCACCGTCCCGTAGGCATCGATTCCGCCCCGGTTGGAGACGAAGAGCAGGTGCCCGCCGCGCAACGGTGTCGGACAGAAGTCGTTGGCGTCGGAGTTCACCGGGGCGGGCAGTTGCACCGGAGTCCCGAACGGGTCCGTGACGCTGCCTCGCTCGGCGACCCAGATGTCCTGGTCGCCACCCGCGCCGCGGGTCGAGGCGATGTAGAGGCTGAGCCCGTCCGGCGACTCGATCGGGCAGCCGTCGTTCGCGGCAGCGTCGTTGACCGCGCCGACCGCTGTGGCCTGCTGCCAGTCCCCGTACTGTCCGGCGTGTGCCGCCCCCACGGCGAGCGCGGACGTGGCCAGCAGGCCGGACAGGAGTACGCCGAACAAACGCATCCGTGCAGCCATGATTGGTTCCTTTCACATGTTCCAGCGGGCAGGCCGAGCCATCTCAGCCACCCGGTGCCGCAGAGGTCTCGCCGAAGCGAATGGAGTCGAGGACCTGCTGCAGCTCTGCCAGGTCACTCGGCGCGGTCGCGTCGTGATGATGGGACAGGAAGACCTGCCGCCGCCCGTCGATGTCGAGCACATGAACGCTTCCGACACCGTCGGCGCCCAACACGAAGTACTTGTCGGCGGGGCGGCTGTACCACACCTGGAGTCCGGCGACGCCGTCCTGCCAAAGACGGCATGACGTGAGGTCCAGCCCCTGGGGAATCCTGAGGTCGATCCGGGTCGTCAGGCGATCTCCCAGCCGCGCCTGGACCGGGGCGCCCTGCTCGGTGCCGGGCTGCTCCTGCAGGGCGGTGACGAGGTCGTCCCAGCTCGGACCGACGCGGATCGGCAGGCCTTCACCCTTGCAGGGGTCGTCGTAGATCTCGTCGACGACGACGGCGTAGAAGCCGAACTCGGTGTCCTCGTCCGGGTGCTTGGAGTAGACGTGGCCGTACTGCTCGGTCCACCCGGGTGGGAACGTCACGGTGAAGTCGACGACCGACCAGGCGGAGCGTTCGACCGAGTGCGCTCCCGCCTCGATCGGCATCGGGTCCTCACCCGAGGTCCCGAAGGTGGTGGCCGGAGCTGCCTTCGCTGAGGCGGTTTCGGGCGCGGGAGCGGTCACGGCGGTGGTCGAGCACGCTGCCAGGCCGAGCAGCATGGACAGCAGCATGGACAGCAGCATGGACAGCTGCATGGACAGCAGCAGCGCAGAGGACCAAGGCTGTCTGCGCCGTCGAGTGGCCGATCCGGTCATCACGTCACCTCCTGCCTCGTCGCCGCGCCAGTGCACACCAAGGCGCCTCGTATGCCGCTGAGCCCGGCCCGCTGGGTCCCTCCCACCCAGCGCGGCCGGGCCACCTGCGAGCCGGTTCAGTTGAGCTTGACCCACGTGTCGCTCGAGGCGTTGAGCCGACCGCAGCTGTTCTCGGCCAGCTCGAAGTCAACGGTGCTGCCGCGCGTGATGCCCGACGAGTACACGGTCGAGCAGTCCGGACCCGTGTCCGACGTGAGGACGAAGGACCCGTTCTTGGGATGCAACACCTTGCCGGTGACGCTGGCGGCGGGGTCGCCGAGATCGACGACGCGATAGCCCTCGTACGTGACGAGCACGAGTTTGCCGGTCCCCTGAACCAGCCAGGTCCCGTAGAGCTCGTCGGTGGCGTCGAGCCGCTTGGGATCTGATGTCGGCAGGCCCGTCACGATGCTGGCGCCCTCGGCCGAGACCGGCGTGAGCCGGATGAACACCCAGTCCGTTGCCACTCCCGCTTCGGGGCAGGCCGGGGTGGTGGTGGTGAGCCGCGCCTGCATCCGTCCGGAGGCCGTGATCGACGCCGTGGCGTCGAAATGGCACCGACTTGACCCGTTGCCCCGGTCCATCGTGAAGCCACCGGGAGCAGGCCGGACCGTCCAATCCGACACGTCGCCCCCGACAATGGCCATCTCTTCCGCCGAGCCCAGTTGCGTCAGCCGGCCGTCCTCGGTGAAGTACCAGAGCCACATGCTGCCCGGGCCGTGTCCCACGTTGGCCCAGATCCCTGCGAGCTGGCTGAGGCTGAGCGGCGCGGGACTGGCCGGGACCGGCCGCGGCTCCGGGTCGCTCCGCAGTGCGAGCGCGCCGAGCACCACCCCGGTCACGGCGCATGCGGCGACCGCGGCCTGCCAGATCCTTCCCCGTCGCTCCTTGCGGTGCGTCTCGTCCCTGACCTCGAGCTCCTGCTCCAGCCGGTCGATGTCCTGCGTTGTCATGTCGAGTCCCTCCCCATAGCCCCGCAGCGCTTCGCTGACCTTGCGCTCGAGCGTGTTCATCGTGATTCCTCCAGTCGTGCCTGCAGTGCGGCCAGGCCGCGGTGCGTGTGGGTCTTGACGGAGCCGATCCCGATCTCAAGGAGCTCGGCGGTCTCCCGCTCGCTCAGCTGGAGGTAGTAGCGGCAGGTGATGACCTCCCGCTGACGGCGAGGCAGTGCCCGGACGAGCTCCACGAGCCGGCCGGCCTCATCCTTGGCGACCACATCAGTCGCCGTGTCGGGCTCTGTCTGGACCCACGGAAGGCTGGCCCGCAGGAGCGGCTCGCCGCGCCGGGCGCGGATGGTGCGCCGCTGGTCCGACCGGCACTGGTTGACGACACCAGCCCTCAGGTAGGCCAGCGCGGACCCTTGGTCCCGCGGCGGCCAGTGCCGGAAGAGGGACAGGTAGACCTCCTGGACGGCTTCCTCGGCGCGTTGCCGGTCGCCGAGCAGCACGTAGGCGAGGCGGACGAGCTCGACGCAGTGGGACCTGAAGAGCCCGGTCAGGATCTGCTCCCGCTCCCGCTGCGCCGCGAAAGACCCCATCCGGATCGCTCCCGTGACCATTGCCGACCTCCTGACAGCTGAACTGCGTGTCAGGGGATAGGTCGCTCGATCTCCTCAAAGGTTGACACCCGCCGCGCATCGACGCACTGCGTTCCGCGAGATCGGTACCGCGTCCCGCGCGATCGCGTCGCGGCCCCGCTGGTCGCTTCCTCCCCAGCGGGGCCGGTTCTCCTTCCCTGCTGGCGAAGATCCGGCTCGACTCGTCCTGGGCGATCACCGACGCCTCGGAGCTGGGCACGGTGGTCGTTTGGCTCAGGGCCACGAGTGGAGCCCGTGATCGGGCCCGGATCAGCCGTCGCTGGTCGGAACGGCAACGGTTGACGACGGTGGCCCGCAGGTAGGCGAGCGAGGACGACTCCTTCCGCACGGTCCGCCAGTTTCGGTACAGGGAGAGGTAGGCGTCCTGCACCGCCTCCTCGGCCAGCTCGCGCTCGCCGATGAGGCAGTACGCCAACCGCACGAGACTCTCGCCGTGCCGCGAGAAGAGTTCGGTGAGCACGAGCTCTCTCTGGTCCTGTTCGACCGCCCAGCGGACCGGAATGGCTGCCGCATCCATGTCGCCACCTCCCGCCACCCGCAGACTCTCTTGCCCGGGAGTCGCGGCCGACTCTCAAAGGTTGACGCTCTTCACGGAGAAATGTGCGAGAAGCCGGAACCCAGGAGAAGCAGTCCAGCGGCAGGTGGCGGAGACCTCACTCGTCACAGGCCCTCGGCGAAGCCGACCCGCCAGGTCGGGTACCTCAGAACCCAGCCGAGCTCGCGCTTGGCCTTGGCGTTCGACGAGCCCCGGGAGGCGGTCATCCAGGTGACGCCGTGCTCGCCGATCAGCGGACGGGCGAGCCAGACCGGGACGTGCCGCGGCGGCTCCGCACCGAGGGCCGCCGCCAGGGCGGGGATCCACTCGGAAGCGCGGGCCGGCTCGTCGTCGACGATGTTGTAGAGCCCCGGGGCCCCGCGCTCGACGGCGGCCACGGTGGCGTCGGCGGCGTCCACGGCGTGCACGAAGGACATCCGCCCGGCGCCGCTCCCGACGACGGGTAGCTTTCGAGCGCGCACGAGGGCCACCATCTCGCCGTCCTCGCCGTGGGCGATGCCCGTCCCCGGACCGTAGAACCCGCCGTAGCGCAGGACGAGCCCCTCGAGGTCGGTCGCCGTGGTGACGGCCTCCTCGAGGTGGCGGATGGCTGCGAGCGACTCGCGGGACTCCCTGGCCGGGTGGGGGTCGAGGCGCTCGCTCTCGTCGGCCGCCACGGACGGGTCACCGGACTCCGGGCGGGGATTGGTCCATCCGGTGAAGCTCTGAGCCAGGAAGCGCGCCACTCCCACGGCCCGGGCCGCCTCCAGGAGGTGGTCCGTGCCCTCGGTGCGCAGGCGGTTGGTCATCGCGAGGTCCCTGTCGAAGTGCTTCGGATTGATGCCGGCCCGCAGTGAGGTGAGCTGGTGGATGATGACGTCCGGCTTCGCCTCCTCGACGGCCGACCTGACCGAGTCGCGGTCCAGACCGTCCATCTGCAGCGGTGCGGCACCGGCTGCCGTGATCGCGGCCGTGCTACCCGAACGGGTCGTGCCGAAGACGTGATGGCCGGCCGCGACGAGGGCGGGCGTGAGGCTGTGTCCGAGGGCGCCGCTGGCGCCGGCGAGCAGAACTCGCACGATGGCTCCTTCGTGTGGAGGGTCGGTGTCGATGCCCCGTTCGACGAGGTGACCGCCCTCGTTGTGACAGCCATGCCATGTCACTGTGGAGTCGTGACCGTCATCGCCGAGTACCACGACGAGCTCCGGCCGCTGATGTTCTCGATCGCCTACCGGATGCTCGGGAGTGTCGCCGAGGCCGAGGACGTCGTGCAGGAGGCGCTGCTGAGGATGACCCGCGCCGCGGCTGACGGGGTCGAGCCCGACAACCTCGACGCGTGGGCCACGACGGTGACCACCAGGCTGGCCATCGACACGCTCCGCTCGGCCAGAGTGCGCCGCGAGTCCTACGTCGGCACTTGGCTGCCGGAACCGCTGCGGACGACGGCGGGCGACGATCCCGCCCATCGCGTCGAGGTGGACGACTCGGTCTCCACCGCGATGCTCGTGCTCATGGAGACCCTGACCCCGCACGAGCGGGCCGTCTTCATCCTGCGCGAGGCGCTCGGCTACGACTACGCCGACATCGCTGCCGTGGTCGAGCAGAGCGAGGCGACCTGCCGCCAGCACTTCTCCCGTGCCCGAAAGCACCTCGAGGCCGGGCGGGCGAGGTTTCGAGCGTCAGCGGCGCGTCGGGACGAGCTGGCTGCGGCCTTCCTCGCGGTCGTGCAGGGCGGTCGTGCGGAAGAGCTGGAGCGCCTCCTCGCCGACGACGTCGTCTTCTGGGCCGATGGCGGCGGCAAGGCTCCGGCCGCGACCCATCCTCTGTCCGGTCCCGTCGCCGTCGCCCGCTTCGTCGCCGGGTTGGTACGCCGCGGCGGCCCGTTGGGCTTCACGCTCCGGCCGACCGTTCTCAACGGCGAGCCGGGGCTGCTGACCCTCGGCCCGGCCGGGGAGCTCGTCGGCGCGCTCACCCTGACGTTGGACGAGGACGGTCGAGTCGTCGGGATACGCAACCAGATCAACCCGGACAAGCTCCACCACCTCGGTGAGGTCGGAGATCTGAGGGCGCTGATGCGCGGCGACGGCGCCCCGGACGAGCCGCTGCCCCCAGTCAGCCGGCCAAGCGGTCGATGAGCCACGCCTCGAGCGGGCTCGCCGTCTCACCGGAGACCAGGTTGCGCTGACCGGGCAGCACGGGTGGCGCCACGGAGGTGTGATGGTGACCCGTCGGTGTGGTGAGGACGACCTCGTGGAGGCCGGGCCCGGCCACCCCGCGGTCCACCCGGTGGCGCCAGCCGGGTTGCTCCTTGACGTGGTTGCAGCGCACGCACAGGCCCTGGCCGTTGCCGGCGCTGGTCGAGCCGCCGCCGGCCCACGGCTCCACATGGTCGGCGTGCCGGATCGGCGCATCGCACCACGGAGTGCGGCACACGCCGTCACGGGCGATGAGGAACCGGCGCAGACCCGCCGGGAAGAGCCGCCGCTTGGAGTCCAGGGCCACCAAGTTCCCCGTCGCCGGGTGGGTGTAGAGCCTGCGGAGCCATCTCCTCGCGCGTGCCGGGGGTGAGCCTCCGGACGCATCCGCGGGTGGTGGCCCGAGGTCCCGGGTGAGCAGCTCGCGCGCCCAACCCGCCGGGACGGGCCCGTATCCGGGGATGTGCGCCGGGGTCTCGTCCCCCTCGAGCAGCGCCCGGTCGGTGATGACGACCTGCACCTCGACGGGGATGTCTGGCGGCAGGCTCGGCAGAGCTGGACCCGCCTCGTCGGCGCCCGAACCCACCGCAGAGCACAGGACCCGGTCGACGAGCGTGTCGGCCATGACCTGCCCCTTGCCGCGCGGATCACCGCCGGCCTGCGCCGTTGCCGCGGCGGCGGTCAGGGCGGCATAGAGCGCGACCGCCTGCGCCACGGGCAGGACCGCGGTGACGACCGCCATGGTGTCGGGGATCGGCCGGAGCGTCACCCGGCGCTCGCTCTCGGCCGTGCGGGCGCGGGCCACGGCCGCCTCGGCGTCGATGCGGTCGGCCACGGCGCGCACCGTCGCCTCGAGTCGGCGGTCTCCCCACGTCGCGATGCCGGCCGGGACGTCCGCGGCTGGGTCCGCCAGATTGGCACCGACCGCCTCGGCGTCCACAGCGAGCCGCTGGTCGCGGCTGAGGTGGCTCGTCAGGCGAGCGACGAGCTCGGCGCGTCGCTCGTTGAGCTGCCCTGTCGTGAGCGCCTCGAGGGTGTGTGGGAGGTCCTCGACGAGCGCGACCGCCGTGGTCGCCAGCCGAGCGCCCCGGTGCGGCGACTCGTGCCGCGCGAGACCCACCTGCGCGGCGATCCCGGCCTTCTCGTGAGCCCCGCGTCGACTGCCACGTGACGACTCGCGCTCGTGGGGACGGCCGTTGAGCGGCACGGGCGCGAACTCGTGACGACGAATGGAGTCCTTGGCGGCGCAGTACCCCTCGAAGTCGCTCGCGTCGAGGCACTCCTGCGCGCGGTGCCGCCAGTGGTCCGCGACGTGGGCCTCCGCGGCGACGAACGCCGCCGTGACCTTGGCCTGTGCCGCGGCGCAGCTGGCCTTGGCCCGCTCCAGGGTGGCCAGGAGGTCGACGAGCTCAGCGGCCCCGAGGTCGGCCCCGTCGAGGCCAGCGAGCGCCGCTGCCCACTCCTCGAGGTCCTTGGCAGAGAGGCCGCCCGGCATGGAGCCGGAGCCGACACCTGCCGGCTCCGCCACCAGGCCAAGACCCCTGTCCATGCGGTCAATCCTACGCCAGGACGACTGCCTCCAGCAAGTCAATTGACGTCGAATCTCCCTGACTACCAAGATGATTCAGCAAATCAACGCACTGTCGGTCGTGCGTTCTAGAGTGTCGTCGGGGAGGGTTCCGGCATCCCGGGTCAGACGACCCCGGAAGCGAGCCCAGCGGCATACGGAAAGTGTCGTATGCCGCTGGGCTGGGACCCGCGCGCGACGCTCAGACCGAGCTCGACGACTTCCAGAGGTTGATGCCGGCCTCGACAGCGTGCTCGTCGATGCGGTCCAGCTCGTCCTGCGAGAAGCCGAGCCCGTCGAGGGCGCCGAGGCTGTCCTCGAGCTGGGCCACGCTCGATGCGCCGATCAGCACCGAGGTGACCCGGTCGTCCCGCAGCGCCCAGGCGAGCGCCAGCTGGGCCAGGGACTGGCCGCGGGACTGCGCGATGTCGTTGAGCGCGCGGACGTGCCGCAGCGACGCCTCGGTGAGCAGGTCGGGGCTCAGGGACTTGCCCTGGGCCGCGCGGGAGTCCTCGGGGATGCCGCCGAGGTACTTGTCCGTCAGCATCCCCTGCGCCAGCGGCGAGAACGCGATGGCGCCGACGCCCTCCTCACCCAACGTGTCGAGCAGGTCCTCCTCGATCCAGCGGTTGAGCATCGAGTAGCTCGGCTGGTGGATCAGCATGGGGGTGCCCAGCTCGCCGAGGATCTCGATCGCCTCGCGGGTCCGCTGGGGCGAGTAGGACGAGATGCCCGCATAGAGCGCCTTGCCGCTCCGCACCGCGGTGTCGAGGGCGCCCATCGTCTCCTCGAGCGGGGTCGTCTCGTCGAACCGGTGCGAGTAGAAGATGTCGACGTAGTCGACGCCCATCCGCGCGAGGGACTGGTCGAGCGAGGCGAGGACGTACTTGCGGGAGCCACCACCCTGGCCGTAGGGGCCGGGCCACATGTCGTAGCCCGCCTTGGTCGAGAGGATCAGCTCGTCCCGGTACCGCGTGAAGTCCTGGGCGAAGATCGTGCCGAAGTTGCGCTCAGCACTGCCGTAGGGCGGTCCGTAGTTGTTGGCGAGGTCGAAGTGGGTGACCCCGAGGTCGAAGGCGCGACGAAGGATCGCCCGCTGCCGTTCGATCGGGACGTCGTCGCCGAAGTTGTGCCAGAGCCCGAGGGAGATCGCGGGCAGGTCGAGTCCGCTGGCACCGCAGCGGCGGTACGTCATCGAGTCGTAGCGGGTCGGGGCTGCCTGGTAGTCGTCCACGTGGTACGTCATGCGCCCCAGTCTGCCGGTCCGGGAATCCGGGCGAGGGGTTGTGGTTCCGGCAACCGCGGGCAAGACTCCGAAGAAGCACCCCCGTGGACCAAGGCAGTTCGTCATCTGCGCGCGGCAGGAGGCCGAGGAATGACTCGTATCACCGTGAAAGTCGACGGAGTGGAGTACTCCGACGACGTCGAGCCCAGGACCCTGTTGGTCCATTACCTGAGGGAGACCGTCGGCAAGACCGGCACGGTCGTCGGTTGCGACACGAGCAACTGCGGCGCCTGCACGGTGCACCTCGACGGTCGCAGCGTGAAGTCCTGCAACGTCCTCGCCGTCCAGGCAGACGGTCATGAGGTGACGACGATCGAGGGACTCGCCGGGACGGCCGGGTCGGACGGCGCACTCCACCCCATGCAGGTCGCCTTCCACGAGGCCCACGGCCTCCAGTGCGGCTACTGCACGCCCGGGATGATCATGCAGGCCTGTGACCTGCTCAAGGAGAACCCCGACCCGACCGAGGCCGAGATCCGCGAGGGCCTCGAGGGCAACCTCTGCCGGTGCACGGGATACCACAACATCGTCAAGGCGGTGCAGCAGGCGGCAGCCGCGATGTCGGGCGCCGTGTCCGCCGGGGCCGGCACAGCGACCGCCGAGCCGGACCGCGAGGAGGTGACGTCATGACCATCACGGAGGACACCTCGACGACCGAGAACCCGAAGGCCGAGGTCGGCCGGGCCCGCAGGCGCAAGGAGGACCAGCGCCTCATCACCGGCCGCACGCGGTGGACCGACAACATCACCCTGCCCGGCATGCTCCACATCGCGATGGTGCGAAGCCCCTTCGCCCACGCCCGGATCACCGGCATCGACACCGCTGAGGCCAAGGCGTCCCGCAACGTCGTCGCCGTCCTCACCGGCGAGGACCTCAAGGACGTGCAGGGCGTCAACGCCAACGCCTGGCCCATCAGCCCGGACCAGGTGACGCCGACGCACCTGCCGATGGCCGTCGACCACGTCGCCTGCGCCGGTGAGATCGTCGCGTGTGTCGTGGCACGGTCCGCGGCAGAGGCGCGCGACGCCGCGGAGCTCGTCGACGTCGACTACGAGGAGCTGCCCGCCGTCCTCGACATGAAGGAGGCCCTCAAGGACGAAGTCCTCGCCCACCCCGACCTGGGGACGAACAAGTCGGCCTTCTGGAAGCTCGACTCCAAGGAGGCGGGCACTGGCGAAGACGTCGATGCGGCCATCGCCAAGGCGCGCGAGGCCGGTGTCGTCATCGAGCGCGAGTACCGCCAGCAGCGGCTCATCCCTGCGTTCATGGAACCGCGCTCCGTCGTCGTGGACCCGACCGGTGAGCAGATCACCATGTGGTCGGCGACGCAGATCCCGCACATCCTGCGCTTCCTGCTCGCCGCGACGACCGGCGTGTCCGAGGCCAAGATCCGCGTCATCGCACCGGACGTCGGCGGTGGCTTCGGCGGCAAGCTCCAGACCACGCCCGAGGAGTTCATCGCCTTCGCGGCGGCGCAGCAGCTCGGCAAGCCGGTCAAGTACACCGAGACCCGCTCCGAGTCGCTCCTGTCCGCGCATCACGGCCGCGACCAGTGGCAGAAGCTGACCCTGTCGGCCACCCGGGACGGCACGGTGACCGGTCTCAAGGTCGAGCTGCTCGCCGACCTGGGCGCCTACGTCGCGCTCGTCGGCGGCGGCGTGCCGGTGCTCGGCGCGTGGATGTTCAACTCGATCTACAAGTTCCCGGCCTACCGGTTCACGGTCCAGACGCTCCTCACCAACAAGACCTGGGTCGACGCCTACCGTGGCGCCGGGCGTCCCGAAGCGACCTTCGGCATCGAGCGGATGATGGATGAACTCGCGGCCGAGCTCGGCATGGATCCGCTCGAGCTGCGCGAGAAGAACTGGATCAAGCACGAGGAGTTCCCGTTCACCACGGTGGCCGGGATGACCTACGACTCGGGCAACTACGAAGCGGCGACCGCACGGGCGCGCGAGCTCTTCGGCTACGACGAGCTGCGAGCCGAGCAGCAGCGGCGGCGCGAGAGCAACGATCCGATCCAGCTCGGCATCGGCATCTCCACCTTCACCGAGATGTGCGGTCTTGCTCCCTCGCGAGTGCTCGGTTCGCTGAGCTACGGCGCCGGCGGGTGGGAGCACGCGAGCATCCGCATGTTGCCGACGGGCAAGGTCGAGGTCGTCACCGGCACGTCGCCGCACGGCCAGGGCCATGAGACCGCGTGGAGCCAGATCGTCGCCGATCGGCTCGGAGTGCCCTTCGAGGACGTCGAGGTGCTCCACGGTGACACGCAGATCAGCCACAAGGGGCTCGACACCTACGGGTCGCGCTCCCTCGTCGTCGGCGGTGAGGCGCTCGTCCTCGCGGCGGACAAGGTCGTCGAGAAGGCGAAGCCGATCGCGGCGCACCTGCTCGAGGCCAACGTCGACGACCTCGAGTTCACCAGCGGACGGTTCGGCGTCAAGGGCACCGACAAGGGCATGACGATGGCCGAGATCGCGCTCGCCAGCTTCGCGGCCCACAACCTGCCCGATGGCATCGAGCCCGGACTGGACTCCGAGGCGACGTACGACCCGGTCGACTTCTCCTTCCCGCACGGCACGCACCTGTGCGCCATGGAGGTCGACACGGAGACCGGCGCGACGTCGATGCGCAGCTACGTCTGCGTCGACGACATCGGTGTCGTCGTCAACCCCCTCATCGCCGACGGCCAGATCCACGGTGGGCTGGTCCAGGGCATCGCCCAGGCCCTGTGGGAGGGCGCTGAGTACGACGAGAACGGCACGCTCGTCACGGGCTCGTTCGTCGACTACACGCTCCCGACGGCTGCCGACACGATCAGCTTCGTCACCGACTACACCGTCTCCCCGTCCACGACGAACACCTTGGGCACCAAGGGAGTCGGCGAGGCCGGCACCATCGCGTCGACCCCGGCGGTGGTGAATGCGATCGTCGACGCGCTCCGCCCGATGGGCGTGCACGACGTGCCGATGCCCTGCACGCCGGAGCGGGTCTGGCGGGCCATCCAGTCCGGTGGATCGGACCGTCAGGTCGAGTCCTCCGGGGAGGCCCAACCGCACTTCGACGCAGGTGCGCCCAACCAAGACACCCCCGAGCCGGAAGGCGGTGCCCAGTGATCCCCGCATCGTTCGACTACGTGGCTCCGACGACGGTCGCGGACGCCCTCGCGGCGCTGGCTGAGCACGGCGACGAGGCCAAGGTGCTCGCCGGCGGGCAGTCGTTGCTGCCGATCCTGCGGATGCGGCTCAACGCTCCCGACACCGTCGTCGATCTCGGGCGCATCCCCGAGCTCCAGGGGATCTCGGAGGAGGGTGACGCCATCGTCATCGGCGCCATGACGCCGTATGCTGCTGTGCTCGCTTCCGAGGTCGTGTCCCGTCACGCCGGGCTGCTGTCCAAGGCGGTCGCGACGGTGGCCGACCCGCAGATCCGGCACCGTGGGACGGTCGGCGGCGCTCTCGTGCACGCTGACCCGGCGGGTGACGTGGGCGCGCCGGTGCTGGCCCTGGGGGCCGAGATGGTCATCGCCGGTGCTGGCGGCGCAACCCGGACCGTGCCCGCGGACGACTTCTTCGTCGACCTCTTCACCACGGCCGTGGGGGAGGGCGAGCTGCTGACGCAGATCAGGATTCCCAAGCACACCGACTGGGGGTCGCACTACGAGAAGTTCGTCCGGGTCAGCCATCAGTGGTCGATCGTGGCGGTCGCTGCGGCGGTCCGCGTCGACGGCGGGACGATCGCCGAGGCGCGGGTCGGACTGACCAACATGGGCGCCACCCCGTTGCGGGCCAGGGCGGTCGAGGATGCCTTGGTCGGTCAGGCTCCGACCGAGGACGCCGTGCGCGCTGCCGTGGCGCAGGTGGCGGAGGGCACCAACCCACCCTCCGACCTCAATGGCGGGTCCGACTACCGCAGGCACCTCGCGACCGTGCTCACCCGACGGGCGGTCCTCGCCGCGGCAGGGGCGTGACGGCGGATGGAACTCACCCACTCCTTCACCGTGCCGACCTCCGTCGACGAGGCGTGGTCCCTGCTCACCGACCTGAAGCGGGTCGGGGACTGCTTCCCCGGCGCGACGGTCACCGAGGTGACCGACGAGGGCTTCACCGGCACGGTCAAGGTCAAGCTCGGCCCGATCTCCCTGGTGTACGGCGGCTCGGGATCCTTCGTGGCCAAGGACGACGAGGGCCACCGGGCGGTGATCGAGGCCAAGGGCAAGGACAAGCGGGGCAACGGCACTGCAGGCGCCACCGTGACCGTCCAGCTGACTCCGGACGGTGGTGGTGCCCGAGCCGATGTCGTCACCGACCTGGCGGTGACGGGCAAACCCGCGCAGTTCGGACGGGGCGTCATGCAGGACGTCTCGGACAAGCTCCTCGGCCAGTTCATCGCCTGCATCGAGCGGGAGCTCGGCGGCGGACCGGCCCCGGACACCAGCGGCGCTGAGCTCATCTCGGAGCCCACCGTCGCCCAGGCGACGTCCCCGCAAGCCGCGCTCCCCCAGGCGACGGTGCAGGACGCAGCTGAGGCCGCGAGCCGGCCCGAGATCATCACCGTGGCCGTGCCCGAGGAGGTCCGCGACACCGGCGCACCACTCACCCTGTCAGAGGAGGTGGCGCGGTCGAAGGCGGAGGCCAGCGAGGCCGCGGCAGCGGCCGCTGCCCTGCGGCGCCCGACGTCGGCAGCCGAGGCCGCCGACGACGCCCTCGACCTGGGCTCGGCGGTCCTGCCCGTCCTCGTCCAGCGCTACTCCGGCTACGCGGTCGCCGCGGCGCTCGGGGTCCTCGTGGGCTGGCTCCTCGGCAGACGCCGCTCCTGATCGAGAGAGCAGTTCGCGACACAGCTTCCCGTCGCGAACTGCTCTCTCGATCAGAGGGGGCGATGTCGCGAACTGCTCTCTCGATCAGAGGGGGCGATGTCGCGAAGGTCCGTCAGGCGTGCGCGATGCCCGCCGCGATGACGAGGTCCTCCCATGACATGCCCACGCTCTTGAAGACGTTGGGTCGGTCGGTGGCCCGAGCCAGCTCCCCCGTGACGAGGGCCTTCATCGGATGCAGCGCCTCGGGAGCGAGGGCGCCCTCACTGATCGCCATGACGACGTCCCCGGCTTCGCGGAGGGCGGTCCCGACGTCCTCGACGACCACCAGCGCACGTCCCATCAGCCCGGCGTCGAGCTCGCGACGGTCCGGCTCATGGGAGCCGATGGCGACGACGCAGGCTCCGTCCGACACCCACCTGCCGTCGAGGACCGGCTCGGCTGCCGACGTCGCGGTGACGATGATGTCCGAGGCGGTGACTGCCTCGGCGACCCGCTCGTCCGCGACGGCCAGCGGGGTGGCGGAGACACCCAGGTCGGACACCTGGCGGGCCGCCGCGCGGGCGTGGTCGAGGTGTCGCGTGACGATGGTGACGTGGTGCGGCCGGCGGATCGCCAGGATCGCCTCGACGTGACCGATGGCTTGGGGACCGGCACCGAAGACGGTCACCCGAGTCGAGGCAGCGGGGGCGAGGGCGTCGACGGCGACGGCTGACACCGCAGGGGTGCGGAGCGAGGTGATGGCGCTCCCGTCGAGGATGTCCGTCGGGGTCAGCGTGTCCGCGTCGAACAGGACGTAGAGGGCCTGGATGCGCTCGAGCCCACGCGCCGGGTTGCCGGGGGCCACCGAGAGCACCTTGACCCCGACCGAGCCAGGTGTCGACGAGGGCATGATGAGCAGCTGCCCTCCCGGGACGAGCGGCGACATCCGGGGTGGGTCTGCCGAGGGGTCGACGTCCCGCTCAAGGGCCTCGCGGATCAGCCGCCGGGCGAGCTCCGGTGACAGGACTCGGCGGATCTGGGCGGAGCCGGTCCAGCGCGGGGCCTCCATCATGAGTCCTGACGATGGGAGCGGGCCGCCTCGGCCAGCCGGTCGACCCGGCGGACCGCCTGATGGCGCAGGAGCCACTGGGTGGGCTCATGAGCGAGCACGCCCAGCCAAGCCGGCCCAGCGGCATACGAGATGGTGTGGATGGCGAGCGTTCCGGCGCCCGCCGGCCGGAACCGCCACGAGGTGCGGAGGTCGCGGACGTGCGGAGGCACGCGCAGCGGCGGATGGGTGAGCGACTCGGCGACGGCACCGGCGAGGTCGGGCGGCAGGGGGACGTGGGCGTCGGCGCTGACCTGCGGCATGACCCGACCCTATGCCGTCAACCCCGACGGACCGGGATGGCGATGAGGAGGCTGATCTCGTCGTAGTTCTGGGTGGCGCTGTTCCAGTCGCCACCACACGTCGTGAGGAAGAGCCGCTCGGGACCGCCGAAGTCGTAGAGTCGCTCAGACATGACGATCTGGGGATACTCGCGGGCAGCGTTGACCTCCCGCCAGACTCGCTGGACCCGGTAGGAGCACGTGGAGCCGTTGCGCTGCCGGACGTGGATCAGTTGGCCGACGTCGAGGCGCTTCGCGAAGTCCTCCTTGAAGATGGCCGAGTTGTCGCGGTAGGTGTGGCCGTTCGTCAGCACGGTGCCCTGGCCCGAGCCGGGCTCCGGCCCGTCGGCGTACCACCCGGCCCTGGTGCGGTCGGTCGGGTTGCCCAGCGGCCGCCTGCCGTCGGAGTCCGGCTCAGCCGTCCGGTCGAGGCCGATCCGCTCGAAGGGCGCATCGACGTCGAGTGCCGGGATGACGAGACGCGCGGGTGCACCCGCTCGACACGCTGACGGCGCCCGGGTTGACGTCGCAGGTGCACTGCCGGACGCCACCGACCCCGCGGAGGCCTGGCCAGAGCGACTCGTGCTGCCCGTCGTCAGCGGCCCTGCCGTGGACGGTTCCGCAGGGCCAGCACCGAAGGGCCGTGCGAGCAGCACCCAGACCGCGAGGAGCACCATCACGGCGGTCACGACGTAGCCGGTGGCGAGCCGCGGACTCGGAGTCACCTCGTCCTCCCATGACGTCTGGAGCGCAATGACTGTGTTCTCAACATGATGCAGGGCCGCCGGTCGTGACGACCGGCGGCCCTTGGTCGTGCGTCAGCTGTCGGCGTTCTCGCGGCGTCGACGCAGCGCTTCAGCAGTGAGGATGCCAGCGGCACCCATCAGCAGGCCCGTGCCCACGAGCCCGTTGACCGGCGACGAGTCGCCCGTGCCACCCGCGGGGCCACCGCCGGTGTCAGGGGCGCCGGGACCGGGAGTCACTCCACCACCCGCGCCCGGGGTCGTGGGAGGTGTGGTGGTCTCGGTCGGAGGTGTGGTGGTCTCCGTGGGAGGCGTGGTGGTCTCGGTCGGAGGCGTGGTGGTCTCCGTGGGAGGCGTGGTGGTCTCGGTCGGAGGCGTCGTGGTCTCCGTGGGAGGTGTGGTGGTCTCGGTGGGGGGAGGCGGAAGCACTGGCGGGCACTCCGGCGCCGGCTCGCCGGCCTGTCCACCGCCGGGCTCGCCGAAGCCGATCACCACCGAACGTCCTTGGGCATCGTTGAACGGTGCGCCAACGACGATCGGCTCCGCGACCGAGTTGACCGAGACGAGGATCGGGTTCTGCCCTGTCTGGAGCCGCTCATCCACCCCCGGCTTGCCGACGTACTTGCAGACGTACACCCACTGGTTGTGCTCGTCAGCTGTAGCGGGCGATGCGGATGCAAAGACAAACGCCCCTGACGCGGCGAAGGCCACTGCGGTGATGAGCGAAGCAGTTCTGCGCCGCATGCCGATCGTGGTGGTCATCAGATTTCCCCTAACTCCAAGTCTGCCGGGGCCTCATGGCACCCCCGAGGGCACCGGCTCGGCCGCCCCTGAGCGTGCTGGACGGTCCGGTCATGTCAGTCCTACCCAGTTTCTGCCGGGAGCACCACCCGAGGGCCGATGACGTCACCGGGACGTTATCGAACCACTCGAGGCGAGTTTGCGCCGGATGTGCCGAAACACCTTGCCGCACAAAAGGGTTGACGTGTTCGCAGGCTGAGTTCAAACCGGACCAACCACCACTTTACCGACACGAGGTCCTAGGCTCTTCCTCTGCCAGCGCCCGAAGGGTTCGGGCGAGCAGAGGAGATGCCATGACTGATCAGTTCCCGCCCGAGCAGGGCTCCCTGGGCCACGACCCCGCGGAGCCGCCGGTGTTCGGGGAGCCCACCGACCCGACGACTCCGCTCTCCCCACCCCGGTCGGCCCCGACCCAGACGCTGTCGCCGCAGGCCGTCGCCGTCCCACCGCTCCAGAGCGCCGCCGGGGTCGCGCAGGAGTCGAAGGGCGTCCTGACGGCGCTGTTCGACTTCAGCTTCACCCACGTCGTGACGCCGAAGCTGGTCCGCTTCGTCTACCTGCTCGCCACGGTCGCTCTCGGGTTCGTGTGGCTCGTCTGGCTCGTGGTCGGCTTCGGCCGCGGGGCGGGGGCAGGGGTCGTTGTGCTCCTGCTCGGACCTGTCCTGCTCGTCATCTACCTCGCCGTCATCAGGATGACGCTCGAGTTCTACCTGTCGGTCGTCCGCATGAGCGAGGACATCCACCGGAGGCTCCCGCAGGCCTGAGTGCCCTCGGACAGCGCCCTGCCGACGCGGCACACCCGCGAGCCCGTATGCCGCTGAGCTCCCTTCCGGACGCAAGCCGGCTCAGCGGCATACGGGCTCTCCGACCTCGGTGGGTCACATCGCGCGGGCGACGCTGCGGCGGAGCGCCCAGGCTCCGACGACGAGGGCCACGACGGCCATCCCGGTGAGCGCGCCGAGCTGGGGCAGGATGTCGACGAAGGACGCGTCGTGCCGCTGGATCTCGGCGAACGCCTCGTAGGCCCAGGAGTGCGGCGTCACCTTCGACACGGAGCGCAGCGTGTCGGTGAACAGCTCGAGCGGGACCATGCCGCCGCCGAGCCCGGCGAGGACGAGGCCGACGCCGACGCCGATCCCGGAGGCGGCGCCCTCGTTGTCGAGGACGGCACCGAGCACCATCGCGGCCCCGGCCGAGACGGCGGAGAAGCTGATGAGGACGAGCCCGGTGAGCCAGGGGCTGCCCCAGTCGACGCCGAAGAGGATGCCGGTCGCGACGACGATGTAGACGGCTTGGAAGAGGGCGATGGTGAAGCGCCCGGCCGCCTGGCCCAGGAGGACCTGGCTGGTGGACACCGGGGCCGCGAGAGCCCGGGCGATGACCCCCTGGCGGCGCGCCTGGATGAGGGTGGTGGCACCGGTGAGCGAGGAGAGGAAGGTGAAGAGCAGGACCATCGACGAGGCGCCGAGGTCGAACTGCCCCAGGCCGGAGAACTCCTGGGCGAGCCGGTCCACGTCCTCGACGCGGACGGTCGGTGCGGTGACGTGGGACCGGGCCGCAGTGATCGACTCTGCCGCGGCCTCGGGAGGAACCCCTCGCGAGACCAGTGCGGAGATCTGGGCGCCGTCGAGCTGGACCTGCTCGATGGCTGCGCGCACCGCCTGCTGGACGGCCATCGCGGCCGACTGTGAGCTGGGCAGCATCTCCAGCTCGACGGGCTGTCCAGCGGCGAAGGCGGCGTTGGCGCCGTCGGGGATCTGCAGGCCCACCGTGGTGCGCCCGCGCGACACCTCCTCGACGATGTCGCCCCAGTCGCCGGATGCGACGGAGGTCCGGTCGCTCTGGAGTGCGGCGACGACTGCCCGGCGCAGCGGACCGTCCTCGCCGGCGATGCTGACGCGGCCGCTCGAGGACCCGCTGCCGAACTGGGCGCCGATCACGACGACGAGCAGCAGGGGGAAGATGAAGACGAAGAAGATGTTGGACCGGTCGCGCAGGAAGCGGCGCAGCTCGGCGCCGGTGAGGGCGAGGACGGGCCGCAGCCGGGTCATTGGACGGCCCCCCGGTCCGGGACGAGACGCGAGACGACGAGCACGACCGCGGCGAAGCCGAGCATCGTCAGGAGCGGGATGCCGATGTCCCCCAGCCCTCCACCGCCGGAGGTGATCCCGAGCCCGCGAATGAGTGCCGAGACCGGGTTGAGGTCCATCACCGAGCCGAGCCAGCCCCGTGCGGTGATCTGGAAGAACGCGCCACCCGCGATGCCGAGGACCAGGGCGATGATCGACTGGGCGATGTTGGACTGCTCGGCGGTGCGGGCGACTCGGGCGATGACGAACATCAGTGACGTCGCTGCGAGGACGGCGGCCAGGATGAGCACGGCGACGGCGATCGGCGCACCGAAGCTGACGCCGAAGAGCCGTCCGCCGACCGTGAGCAGGATGGTGGTCGCCACGACGCCGAGGATGAAGCTGACGAGAGCCTTGGCCGTCACGATGGTCCAGGCCGGCATCGGCATGGACCTGAGCCGGGCCAGGGTGCCCTGCTCGCGTTCCGTCACGAGCGAGGTGACGCCGAAGCCGACGGTGAAGAGGAGGAACAGCCCGGCCTGGCCGGCGACCAGTGCGCCGGTGCTGGACAGCTGCTCGTCGGACGCGACGCCTTCGGTGAGCGTGATGGTCGGCTGGCCCCTGGCGACCTCCTGCCCGATCGCGGCCAGGTCGGCCGGGTCGAGGCCTGCATCGGCGCCGGCCGCTGCGGCCAGCGCCCCGGCGGAGAAGCGCTCCACGGCCGACTCGACCACGGAGGTGACGATCGACTGCTCGATGCCGGTGCCGCCGCCGGAGACGATGGTGACCTCGATGGGCCGGCCCTGCTGGAGGGCGGCCCCGAAACCCTCCGGCACGATGAGTCCGACCTGCACCGCGTCGTCGCGGGTGAGGCCGTGCACCTCGTCGGCCGCAGCCGTCCGGACGGTGAGGTCGAGGCCCTCGACCCCGTCGAGGCTGCGGACGACGTCGAGGAGGGCGACCGCGAGAGCGTCGTCTGCCGGCGCGGCGGCCGCGACCTTCGTCGGCCGCAGCTCGGGGTCGGCCAGGTCACCGAGCACGAGGTCGAGGACGAACATCAGGGCGAGCGGCACGATGATGGCGAAGATGACGACGGACCTGTCGCGGATGCGCTGACGCAGGTCGTACTGCGTCATCGTCCAGAGCTGCTTCATCGGTCCCCTCAGTCCCGCAGCGCCTTGCCGGTGAGGTGGAGGAAGACCGACTCGAGGTCGGGCCTCGTGATCTCCACGTCGGCAAGGCTCATGCCGGCGCCGGTTGCGCTCGTGACGATCTGCGCGACGGCCGTGGGCGCGTCGGACACCGTCAGCCGGAGCGAGTGCCGGTCGCCGCTGACCTGGTGCACCGCCGGCAGGGCGCGCAGGGCAGCAGCGGCCGCAGCGGTGTCTCCCGTGCCGGCCAGGCGGATGATGTCGGCCCCCGAGGTCAGCCGGACCAGCTCGTCGCGGGTGCCCTCGGCCTGGAGGTGTCCGGAGTCGATGATGCCGATCCGGTCGCAGAGGCGCTCGGCCTCCTCCATGTAGTGGGTCGTGTAGAGGACGGCCATGCCCTCGACGGAGAGCCGCTCGACCGACTCGAGGATCTGGTTGCGGGACTGGGGGTCCACGCCCACCGTCGGCTCGTCGAGGATGAGCAGCGTCGGCTGGTGCAACAGCCCGACGCCGATGTTGAGCCGACGCTTCATGCCGCCGGAGAACTCCTTGCTGAGGTCCTTCGCGCGCTCGGTGAGGCCGATCAGCTCGATCACCTCGTCGACGCGCGTCGTCAGCGTGGCGCCCGTCATGCCCTGCAGCTTGCCGAAGAGCGTGAGGTTCTCGCGGGCGGTGAGCTCGGGGTAGATCGCGAGGTCCTGCGGGACGAGCCCGATGTGACGCTTCGGCTCGACCTCGGCCGGGCCCATCCGCTGCCCGGCGACGGTCACGGTCCCCGAGTCGGCGGCGATGAGGCCGGCCACCATGGAGATCGTCGTCGTCTTGCCGGCGCCGTTGGGCCGAGCAGGCCGTAGGTCTCGCCGCGCCCGATCCGGAACGAGACCCCGTCGACCGCCGTCAGGTCACCGAACCGGCGGACCAGGCCGTCCGCGACGAGCACGTCGTCCGCTGCTGAATGGCCTTGCACTGCATCCGCACTCGTCATGATCCCCCCGCAGGCGCCGGCTTCGTGGCTGTCGCTGTCCCGGCCAGCCTAGGGGCGGATGGTCGCGTCTGCACCGGAGATGCGGGTGGCCCGGGGAGGCACGTCGGTGAACTCCACCACATCCCACCGTGCCGTATGCCGCTGAGCCCGCCCAGCGGCATACGGCCGGCTGGGTGCGGGGTGGGGTCCCGCGACGGTCAGGCGGACAGCGCGCGGCCGCGCCACTCGGGCAGGGCCAGCGCCGCGGCCGCGGCCAGGGCGAAGGCGACACCGAAGACGGTGAACACGAGCCCGGATCCGCCGAGGTCGAGCATCCAGGGCACCGACAGCGGCGCGATGATCGAGGCGATCCGGCCGAACGCCGCCGCGGACCCGGAGCCCGTGCCGCGCAGGAAGGTCGGGTAGACCTCTGGTGTCACGGCGTAGAGGGCGCCCCAGGCGCCGAGGTTGAAGAACGACAGGGCGCAGCCCGCCGCGATGATGGCGCCCTCGCTGCCGGCCTGCCCGAAGGCGTAGGCCGAGACGGCGGAACCGACGAGGAAGGTGGCCAGGGTGGCGCGTCGGCCCCAGGCCTCGATGAGGAACGCCGCGACGCCGTAGCCGGGGAGCTGGGCGAGCGTGATGATGAGGGTGAAGCCGAACGAGCGCGTCAGTGAGAAGCCTTGGGAGACCAGCAGGCTCGGGATCCAGATGAACGCGCCGTAGTAGGAGAAGTTGATCCCGAACCACGCGGCCCAGAGCGCGGCCGTCCGCCCGCGCAGGCCGTCGGACCACAGCTCGGACCAGCGCGGTGTCCGGGTTGGGGGCGCCTCCGGTGACGCGACCGGGGCCACCCCCGAGGCCGCCTCGAAGGTGCGCACGGCCTCCTCGGCCTCCGCCGTGCGGCCACGCCCTTCGAGGAAGCGCACCGACTCGGGCAGCCGAGACCGGACGTAGAGGGCGTAGAGCGCGGGCACGATGCCGATGAAGAGCGCCCAGCGCCACCCGTCGTCCGAGGCGGGAACGACGAAGTAGCCGATGAGCGCGGCCAGGATCCAGCCGACCGCCCAGAACGCCTCGAGGATGACCACGACCCGGCCCCGGATGCGCGCCGGCGCGTACTCGCTGACGAGGGTGGACGCCACGGGCAGCTCGGCCCCGAGCCCGAGCCCGACGACGAAGCGCAGGCCGATGAGCATGGCCAGCCCGGTCGACAGGCCGGCGGCGCCGGTGGCCACGCCGTAGATGAGCAGGGTGAGGGCGAAGACGTTGCGGCGGCCGATCCGGTCGGCCAGCAGGCCGCCGAGGGAGGCGCCGATCGCCATGCCGACGAAGCCGATGGAGCCGATCCAGGACAGCTGGGTCGGTGAGATCAGCCACTGCTTGGCGAGCGCCGCCATGACGAAGGAGATGAGCCCGACGTCCATGGCGTCGAGGGCCCAGCCGATGCCGGAGCCGAGGAGGAGTCGCCGGTGCTGGCCGTTGAACGGCAGCCGGTCGAGCCGCTCGCTGCGGCTGGGCAGCGGGGCGGTGTCGGCGCGCGCGGAGTCAGTGGGAGCGGACATCGTCGTGGGGGTGGCTGTGGGGGTCGTCGGCCCGGATGGCGACCGGCGTCAGGGTGATCGCTTCCTCCCAGTCGGGGCCGTCCATCTCGATCGCCGCGGCGGGGAAGAGGCCGTTCTCCTCCTTGTCGATGTGATCGCGCAGCTCGACGACGAACCGGTCGATCAGGGCCGTCTCACCGTCTCGGATCCGCTCTGCCAGCGCGTCGAGGGCGGCGTGCTCGGCGCAGAGGGCGTCGACGTGGTCGGTGAAGTCGGGGTTGCGCCGCAGCACCCCGAAGAGGCCCAGCTCCTCGGCCGACGTGTGGGGGTGCAGGTGGGCGATGGCGTGGTCCAGCGCCTCTCGCACGCCGTGGGGGTCGGTCCCGTCCGCCGCGCGCTGGAGGATCCCGGCCGCGTTGACGATGTCCTCGTGCTCGTCCATGAAGCGACCGATGAGCGAGATCGAGCGGCATCCGCAGTAGCTGCACACGGCCGGGATCCTCCTTCGCGTCTGCCGGTCAGGCGGGACGCGTCAGGCGCAGCGTCCAGGCTTCCGGGCCCTCAACAAGGTACTCGATGCCGATGTCGCCGAACTGCTGCTGGAGCTGGGCGAGGAGCGGGAGCGGGTTGTGCGGTGCGACGAGGTCCATCGCGCCGCCTGCGGGGATCGCGCTGAAGGCGCCGAAGACGGTCGCGTGCCGGATGGCGTGGGGGATGACGGTGACGTCGAGCGTGGGGACGCCCTCGTCGGTGCAGCCACAGCCGCACGAGTGCTGGCTCTTCTCGGTGAGGGACAGTTCGGTCACGGGAGACTCCTGATTCGGTGGGTCCCAGTCGGTGGTCGACGGGCCTGACAATGGCCGGGGTTGGCGGTCCGGCCGACCGCGAACTACATTTTATACGGTGATGAACGTGGAAAAGAACGAGGGTTGGGGACCGAGGCCGTCCCGGAGCACCGCAGCGGACGCCGTCGCGGGTCTGACGGCGCAGCGGCGACGCGTCCTGGAGGCCCTCGACGTGGAGCCGCGCCCGGTGACCGCGGTGGCCGCGGCCCTCAACCTCCACGTCAACACGGTCCGCGAGCACCTGGACGGCCTCGTCGACGCCGGGCTCGCCGAGCGTTCCCGGCTCACGCCCTCCGGACGGGGCCGACCCGGATGGGGATACGCTGCCCGGCCAGGGGTGGGGTCTCCCTCGGCTGGCGAGTACGCCTCTCTTGCAGCGGTCCTCGCTGAGCATGCGGCAGCCCAGGGTGGCGATGTCGCGGGTGACATGGCCAGGCTCGGTAGTGGCTGGGGGCGCGGGCTCGTCGAGTCCCTCGACCGGGTGGACGAGCCGGAGCAGGTGGTCATGGACGTCCTGGGGACCCTGGGCTTCGATCCGGAGCAGCGCGCCGACGTGGTCCGACTGCGGCAGTGCCCGATGCTCGACGTGGCGCGCCGCCATCCCGAGATCGTCTGTCAGGTGCACCTCGGCCTCGTGCGCGGAGCGCTCGAGGCGGCCGGTGGGGACGCGGAGGCGGTGGGCCTCGAGGCGTTCGCGGAGCCGGACGCGTGTCTCCTCCACCTCGGCGCCCGCCCCGGCCGCCCCGCCGCTCGCCCCGGCGCCTGACCCCGCCCGCCTCAGCGCGGCGCCGCTGGGCGTGTCATCCGGCCCGACCGGCGTGCGACAGACTGGGCTCCGTGCCTCACACGTCCGTCGCCGAGCACCGCATCGCGCTCCGCCAGGTCATCGGCCCGTCCGCCACCGAGAGGGTCCCCCTCGACCGGCACGCGCTCGGCCGGCGGCTCGCCGAGCCCCTCCTCGCCGTCGACGACCTGCCCCGCTTCGACAGCTCGGCGATGGACGGCTACGCGGCGGCTCCGGCCGCCCCGGACCAGCGGACCTATCCCGTCGTCGGGGACGTCGCAGCCGGGGACGCCGCCGGCTTCGAGCTCGAGCCCGGCCGGGCCGCCCGCGTCATGACCGGTGCCCGACTGCCGGCCGGCACGGTGGGCGTCGTGCCCGTCGAGCAGACCGACGCCGAGCGGACCGGCCCCGCACCCCGCGAGGTGACCTTCACTGCACCCGTCGAGGTCGGCCGCCATGTCCGGCGCCGGGCCGAGGACATCGCCGCCGGCGTGCCCGTCGCCTCGGCAGGAGCGCCGCTCACGGCAGCGGTCATCGCGCTGGCCCGGTCCGCCGGCTGCACCGAGGCAGTCGTCCACGTCCCCACACGGGTCGCCGTCGTGGCGACGGGTGCCGAGCTCACCGTCCCGGGGGCCGACCCCGGCCGCGGCGGCATCCACGAGTCCAACTCGGAGATGGTGGCCGCCCTCGCGTCCGGCGCCGGCTGCGCCGTCACGCACGTCGAGACCTGCACCGACGACCCCGACCAGCTCAGCGCGCTGCTCGATGCCCTTGCCGCGTCACCCGACGTCGACCTCGTCGTGACGACCGGTGGAGTGAGCGCGGGTGCCTACGAGGTCGTGCGGCAGGTGTGCGAGCCGCGCGAGTCCTTCAGCTTCGTCCACCTCGCCATGCAGCCCGGGGGCCCCCAGGGGCTCGGCCGCTGGGGCGACACCCCGGTCGTGTGCCTCCCGGGCACGCCGGTCGGTGCCTTCGTGTCCTTCGAGATGCTCGTGCGACCGGCCCTCGACGCGCGCCACGGTGCCCCTCCGCGCAGAGCCGGCTCAGCGGCATACGTCGGGAAGCCCCGGCACACGCGCGCGGGGAAGGTGCAGTTCATCTCGTGCGTCGTCGCGGACGACGGCACCGTCACCGCCCCGGACGCGCGGCACCTCTCCGCGCTCGCGCGGGCCAACGGCCTGATCGAGGTGCCCGAGCCCGTCGACCAGATCGTCGAGGGCGACATCGTCACGGTCCACCCGCTCTGACCGCGCGCCGGGGCAGAGCTCAGGCGTTGCCCTGGCTCGCGTCGGCCACCCACGGGCCGAGCGGGGGGTTCCACTCACGCACGACCCGGCGCAGCACGTAGCCGCCGACCCAGTAGGGGTCGTCCTCGAAGGTCGTCAGCACGTCGGCGAGCGAGTCCGCCTCGACGACGATGAGGGCACCGTTGGGCGGCTCCTCAACGGTCTCCTCGCCCTCGGAGAACTCGTCGTGGCCCGCCTGGTACATCCCCGCGGCGCGCAGCCCCGGCAGCCCGGTCAGCCACTCCCGGTGCTCGGGCCGGATCTTGAGCTGCTCGGTCATGTCCTCGGGGTAGGTGTACTGGATCGCGAAGATGCCCATGGCTGGAGCGTAGTCAGCCCACGGACACCCGGTCACCGCGCGAGTACACGTTGAGGGTCGCGCCCCGGACGAAACCGACGAGGGTCATCCCCGCGTCGGCTGCTGTCTCGACGGCGAGCGACGAGGGCGCCGACACGGCGGCCAGGCACGGCACGCCGGCCATGAGGGCCTTCTGCGTCAGCTCGAACGACGCCCGACCGGACACCATGAGGACGGACCCCGCTGCGGGCAGCCGACCGGCCAGCAGCGCCCAGCCCAGCACCTTGTCGACGGCGTTGTGCCGGCCGACGTCCTCGCGGACAGCGAGGAGCTCGCCGTCGGCGGCGAAGAGCCCGGCGGCGTGGAGCCCGCCGGTCTTGTCGAAGGAGCGCTGCTCGGCCCGCAGCTTGTCCGGGAGGGCCGCGATCAACGCCGCGGGCCATCGGGTGGCGTCGTCCCGGACCGGCCAGCGCGTCCGTGCCCGGAGCTGCTCGATGGAGGCCTTGCCGCAGACGCCGCACGACGAGGAGGTGAAGAAGTTGCGGGCCAGCTCGGGCGCCGGCTGCGCGACTCCCGGGGCGAGGGTCACGTCGATGACGTTGTAGGTGTTCTCGTCGAAGCCGCTCTCACCGGAGACGACGGCTCCCTCGCAGTAGCGGGCGAGCGACACGTCGTCGGCGTCGCGGATGATGCCCTCGGTGAGCAGGAAGCCGTGGACGAGCTCGATGTCGCTCCCGGGCGTCCGCATCGTCACGGTGAGCGGCGTGCCGCCCACGCGCAGCTCGAGCGGCTCCTCGACGGTGACGGAGTCGGAGCGGGCGCGCACCACCGGCTCGTCGGCCGACACGTCGACGACGGTGACCTTGGTGCGCTGCGTGACCCGTCCCATACGGCAAGCGTGCCAGACTCCCAGCGTGCAGCCATCCCCCTCCCGAGCCGCGGCGATCGTCCTCACCGGTGGGGCGTCCACCCGGATGGGCCGGCACAAGCCGGCGCTCACGGTGGGCGGCCGTGCGATCGTGGCGCGCGTCATCGACGCCGTCCCCGGTTGGCCGGTCGTCGTCGTGGGGAGTGGCGCGCGGGTGCCCGAGGGCACGCGCGTCGTGTCGGAGCAACCGCCGGGCGGTGGTCCCGTCGCGGGGATCGCCGCGGGGTGGGCGGCTCTCACCGACGGGTCGTATGCCGCTGAGCTCGGTCCGGACGGACCTGACGTCGTCGTCGTGCTGGCTGGGGACCTGCCGTTCCTGACCCGGGACCACCTCGAGGCGCTCGTCGCTGCGGCCGACGGCGGCGTCGCGGTGACGGTGTCGACCTCGGGCCCGAACTGGCTCTGCTCGGCCTGGCCGGCGCAGCTGCTCCGGTCCAGGCTCGCGGCGGTGGGCGCGCCGGCGGGAGTGAGCGTGCGGCGGCTGCTCGGTGACGTCCCGCGCGTGGAGACCCCGGACCGGCACGACATCGCCACCGACGTCGACACGCCGGAGGAGCTGGAGGCGGCCCGCCGCCGGGTCGACGGTCAGTGACGGGTCAGGTCACGCGGCCGCGTCAGACCCTCAGGCCGTGTGTCTGCTCACGTGGCGGGGGCGGGAACGGGGCTGGTCGGGGTGGTGCACTGCGTCGACGCCGGCGTCGACAGCGTGACGTCCGAGACGAGCGCTCCCACGAGGCCGGCCACCTCACCGAGCGACGGGTCGCTGAGGTCGAGGGGACGCAGCTTGTGGTCGGTGATGTTGATGACGATCGCGTCGTTGGCCGTCTCGCCGTCGCCGTCCGGTGGAGGGGGAAGCGTGCCCTCCGCAGAGCCGGCCGTCGGGAGCTCAGCGGCGTCGACGAGCCGCAGCGTGCCGAGCAGCGAGAGGAGGTGCTTCTGCTGGGCTCCGGTCAGCTGGCAGACGCGGCCGTGCACGGCGCGGGTGTCGACCAGCACCTTGCCGTCAGCGTGGAGCACGACGGTGTCGTCGTATCCTGCGATGCCACCCGTGCGGTGGAGGGTGAGGGGGAAGACCGGGTTGGTCAGCGGCTCCGTGGAGTCGCCCAGCGGGCCGCCGGCGAAGGTCCGCGTCGCACGCGCGGAGTCGATCGGCTCGGGCGTGCCGGTGCTCGGGGTGTCACTCGCCGCGCACCCGCCCAGACCGACGGCAAGGGCCATCGCGACCACGGCGTGCCCTGTCCTCCCCATGTCGACCACTATGCGCCCTTCACGTGCCCGTCGCGCGCCGACGTGCGCGCACCTTTGCAACACTACGGTGAACTTTTGGCCGACCTTCTCGCCATGCACGTCCAGCTGCTGGTCCGGTCAGTCCGCGTCCGCGGCGTCGTACGTCCTGAGGAAGTCGACGATGAAGGGGGCTGCGTGGCTCGTCCCGCTCGGCCCCTCCTCGTTGTACGCGGCCACCGCGATGTCCCCGCGGCCCGCCACCATCCACGCATGGGTTCGGGGCGGGTTCGTCGTCCCGAACTCCGCGGTGCCCGTCTTGGCGTACTCCACCCCGACGGACTGCAGGACCCTGCCGCTCCCCTCGGTGACCACGGCGCGCAGGGTCTCGCGCAGCACCTCCGCCTCGTCCGCCTCGAGCGGCCTCGCGGGCGCGGGCAGCGACTCGTCGGTGACGACGAGTCGGGGCCGCACCGTCTCGCCCTTCATGACCGAGGCCATGACCAGCGCCATGGTGAGCGGAGACGCCTCGATCCGGCCCTGGCCGATGAACGAGGCTGCGTGCTCCACGACGTCGTCCGTGGGCGGCACCGACCCGAGGAAGCCGGTGAACGGCAGCTCCAGGTCCTCACCCATGCCGAGGGACTGGGCAGCCGAGACGAGGTCGTCCTGCGAGACCTTCTCGTGCTGGCTGATGAAGGCCGTGTTGCATGAGTACGCCATGGCCCGCCGGAGCGGGATGTCGCCGAGCTGAGCGGCCGGGTATCTGCTGTAGTTGCCGAAGACCCGCCCGTTCACCGTCAGGGTGTCGGTGCAGGGGAGGTCGGTCTGGGCCGTGGCGCCCTGGCGGACCAGGGCGAGCGCGCTCGCGATCTTGAAGGTCGAGCCCGGCGCCTCCTTGCCGGCGAGGGCGAGCGGGGCCCCCTCCGCGCCGGGGCCTACGGCGGCGGCGAGGATCTCGCCCGTGGAGACCTTGACCGCCACGAGGGCCGTGGGCCGCTTCGTCTGGCCGGCGAGCGACTTCTCGGCGGCCGTCTGCGCCTCCTCGTCGAGGGTCACGGTGAGGGGCTCGGCCTCCTCCGACGGCTCGGCGAAGAGCTCGCGCTTGTCGAGGGCCGATCCGTCGGCTCCCCTCTTGACCGCATGCACCGCGACGCCGGGCCGGCCCCGGAGCCGCTCGTCGTAGCGCAGCTGCAGGCCGTTCTGACCCACCGTGTCGCCCGGCTCGAGCACGCCGTCCGACTTCTCGATCTGCTCGGCCGTCGCCTCGGCGACCCGGCCGAGGACGGGCGCGGCCCACGTGCGCGTCGGGCCGAGGACCTGCATCGCCGGCACCCGCAGCGCCCCGTCGATGGCATCGATGCGGTCGACCTCGTCCGACAGGAGGGGGTCACCGACGCGGAGCGTGATGGCGCCGACGAAGGCCTTGGGTCCGGCGGCGGCGACCCGGTCGGCGAACGCCCGGCCGTCGATCCCGACGATCTCGGCGAGAGCACGGGCCGAGCGTCGGGCCGCCTCGCCGGACACCTTCGTCTTGTCGATGCCGACGTTGGCGACCTCCCGCTCCGTCATCAGCTTGGTGCCGTCGCGATCGACGATGTCGGCCCGCTGTGGCCAGGTGCGGACGAGGTCGAGGGCCTCGTCGGCGGCGAGCTCGGGAGCCACGATCGTCGGGGTCCACCGCACCCGCCAGGCATCCTCGACGAGGGTCAGCGAGACCTGCGTGTCGTAGGTCCAGTCCGGGTCGGTCGGCGAGACGTCCCACGTCGTGCGGAGCGTCGCCGTCGCGCTCGTCCCCTCGTCGTCGCGGAGCACCTGGGTGACGGCCACCGCGGGCCGCAGGTCACCGAGGTCCTCGTAGGCCTCCGTGACGAAGGTGGTGGCCTGCGCAGCGGTCGTGCCCGTCAGCGTCACGCCGGTCAGGTCAGCCTTGGCGAGGCCGCTCGCGAGTGCCCTGGCGGTGTCTGCCGGGTCCGGCTCGGACTCGAAGAGGGAGCAGCCGGACGCCAGGCTCGTGGTCAGGACGACTGCGACGATGGCTGAGAAGGAGCGACGTGTGGAGGGTCCCCTGGGCATGTCGTCCACCGTACGGGTGGTGGGCATCGGCCCGTGAAGTAGGTTGGCGCCATGTCCCGACCGCACGCGGCCGCCATCATCGAGGACGCTCTCAACCTGCAGGTCGAGCGGGTCCTGCGCAGCCGGGGCTGGGGCAACCGCGTCGTCACCCACATCGGCTACGGGACGAGCACCTACGTGCGGGTCTTCGCTCGCATCGTGCTCGGTCGCCAGGGGGAGGAGGGCCCCCCTGAGCGCCAGGACGCAACGGGCGCCCTCGCACCCCGTCCCTACAACCGCGGCTGGCGCGTCTTCGTCACCGCCCCTGCCGCCGGGGTCCCGGTCGTGGTGACGATCGGTGACCGGGAGGTCTACGGTCGGTCCGACCGCGGGGGCTACATCGACCTCGTGGCCCACGACCACGGGCTGGAGCCCGGGTGGCAGCAGGTGGTCGTCGCAGCGCAGGGGACCGACCCGGTGCCGGCCGACGTGTTCATCGTCGGCGACGACGTCACCTACGGCATCGTCAGCGACATCGACGACACCGTCATCACGACGATGCTGCCCCGGCCCCTGATCGCCGCCTGGAACACCTTCGTCCGCAGCGGCAAGTCCCGGCGAGCCGTGGCCGGCATGGCGCCGATGTACCGGCGGCTGCTCTCGGCGCACCCGGGCGCGCCGATCGTCTACCTCTCGACGGGCGCGTGGAACACCACGCCGACGCTGACCCGGTTCCTCGTGGAGAGCGGCTATCCGCTCGGACCGCTCCTCATGACCGACTGGGGCGCCACCAACACCGGCTGGTTCCGCAGCGGGCAGGAGCACAAGCGCACGTCGCTCCACCGGCTCGCGCGCGACTTCCCCGGCATCACGTGGCTCCTCGTCGGGGACGACGGCCAGCACGACCCGCAGATCTACGCCGAGTTCGCCGAGGCCCGTCCCGACAGGGTCAGGGCCGTCTGCATCCGGCAGCTGACTCCGACGGAGCAGGTCCTCTCCCACCCGATCGGGCGGGCCGAAGGGCCGCACCGCGACTGGGCGAGCCGGACGGTGCCGACCTACCTCGCTCCGGACGGCGACGGCCTGATGCGGCTCCTCGACCAGGCCGGGATGGTCGGCGAGCCGGTCGCCGCCGACGAGCAGCCCTCGCGCCCGCCGCTCACCTGACCGCGTCGTCCTTTGGCAGGATGGACCCATGCCTGAGCTGCCGGAGGTGCAGGCGCTCGTCGACTTCCTCGCCGAGCGGACGGCCGGTCTCGCCGTGACGAAGGTCGAGCTGGCCTCGATCAGCGTGCTGAAGACGTTCAACCCGCCGCCTCAGGCCCTCGAGGGTGCCCCCATCGACGGCGTCCATCGCCACGGCAAGTTCCTCGACCTCGACTGTGACGGCACGCACCTGGTCTTCCATCTGGCCCGAGCGGGCTGGCTGCGCTGGAGCGAGCAGCTGCCGACGACCCTGCTGCGGCCCGGCAAGTCCCCGATCGCCTTGCGCGTCAGGCTCTCCGACGGGTCCGGGTTCGACCTCACCGAGGCGGGGACCAAGAAGTCCCTCGCCGCCTACATCGTGCACGATCCGCGCGAGGTGCCGGGAATCGCGCGGCTCGGACCGGATCCGCTGGCCGACGACTTCACCGTGGAGCGATTTCGGGAGCTGCTGGCCGGGCGGCGCACCCAGATCAAGGGACTGCTGCGCGACCAGGAGGTCATCGCCGGTGTGGGCAACGCCTACAGCGACGAGATCCTGCACGTGGCCAGGATCAGCCCGTTCGCCATCGCCGGCACCCTGGCGCCGGAGGTGGTGGACCGGCTGTACTCCGCCCTGCGCGAGACCCTGACCCATGCCGTGGCGACAGCGTCCGGCAAGCCGGCCAAGGAGCTCAAGGACGCCAAGCGGGCGGGCATGCGCGTCCACGCCCGCACCGGCGAGGCGTGCCCGGAGTGTGGCGACGTGGTGCGGGAGGTCAGCTTCGCCGACACGTCGCTGCAGTACTGCGCCACGTGCCAGACCGGTGGCAAGCCGCTCGCCGACCGACGGATGTCCAGGCTGCTCAAGTAGCTCCGTGCCTCAGAGCACGAACGGCTCCGGGTGGTCGCCCTCGAGCGGCTTGCCGGCGCTCGCCCAGGCACGCATCCCTCCCTCGAGGTTCGCGACGTCGAAGCCCTGCTGGACGAGCCAGGCCACGGCCCGGGAGGAGCGGCCACCGCTCCGGCAGACGATCGCGACCGTGTCATCCGTGTCGGGCAGCTCGCCGAGACGTGCCGGGAGCTGTGCGAGCGGGATGTGAATCGCATTGGGGGCGTGGCCCGCCGACCATTCGCTTGGTTCGCGGACGTCGACGACGACAGCGTCGTGGGGAACGTCGTGGACGGTGGTCGTCGGCACACCGCTCTGGCGCTCAACGGGAAGACTCATGCCCGCCATCCTGACACGAGCCCGCGGCGAGCTCCGGCTGTGGACAGCAGGGCCACTCGCGAACGTCGACCTCGCCACTATCGTGACGGAGGTGAAGGTCCTGTCGATCCAGTCCCACGTCGCCTACGGCCACGCCGGCAACTCGGCGGCCGTCTTTCCCCTCCAGCGCCTCGGTCACGAGGTCTACCCGGTGCTGACGGTCACCTTCTCCAACCACACGGGCTACGGGGCGACCCGGGGGCCGCTCATCGCCCCGGACGACATCGCCGAGGTCCTCCTCGGCATCGAGGAGCGAGGGGTGTTCCCTCAGGTCGACGCCGTGCTGTCCGGCTACCAGGGTGCGGAGTCGGTCGGTGCGGTCATCCTCGACGCGGTCGCTCGGGTCAAGGCGGCCAACCCCGCGGCGCTCTACTGCTGCGACCCGGTGATGGGTGACGTCGGGCGCGGCTTCTTCGTCCGGGCCGGCATCCCGGAGTTCATCCGCGACGCGGTGGTGCCGAGAGCCGACATCGTCACGCCCAACCAGTTCGAGCTCGAGTTCCTCGTCGGGCGCTCGATCGCGACGCAGCAGGAGCTCGTCGACGCAGCCGACGAGCTGAGGGCCGCCGGCCCGGAGGTCGTCCTCGTCACCTCGACCATCACCGACGACACCCCTGCGGACTCCATCCAGATGACGTGCGTGACGGGTGAGGGCGCCTGGGTCGTCACCACGCCGCTCCTGCCCATGACGGTCAAGGGCGGCGGCGACGTCACGGCGGCCCTGTTCCTCGCGCACCACGTGACCGACGGTCCGAGGCTCGCGCTGGTCAGGACCGCTGCGACGATGCAGGCCGTCCTCGAGCGCACTCACGCTGCCGGCAGCGAGGAGATGCTCCTCGTGGAGGCGCAGGACGCCATCGCCGCGCCGGGCCAGGACGTCGCAGTTTCGGCGATTCGTTGACGGAGACCCATCACACCGCGTTATGCTCGCTTCGCGCCGTTCCGCATGACCACCCCTGACCGTGCGGAACGGCGTCTTTTCATGTCCGGACGCGTCCAGCCGTATGCCGCTGGGCCCGGTTGCGTCCATTCGTCACCAGAGCCGACGGTGGCGACACGATCGGTCTCTCTGCCGATGTCTCAGGTTTTCCCTAGATGCGCGTATAGCCTCCGATCGTGGACCCCATCACGAACCCGTACGCCCCGGGTGCGGGGCAGCGCCCGCCTGAGCTCGCCGGGCGTGACGAGCAGCTGAGGACGTTCGACGTCGTCCTGGAACGCATCGCCCGCGGTCGGTCCGAGCGGTCCATCGTCCTCACCGGCCTCCGCGGCGTCGGCAAGACGGTCCTGCTCAACGCCCTGCGGTCCTCGGCGGTGCGAGCGGACTGGGGCACCGGCAAGCTGGAGGCGCGCCCCGACCAGCGGGTGCGCCGTCCGCTCGCCGCGGCTGCCCACCAGGCCGTGCGTGAGCTCGGCCACCCCCGAGGCGACCAGGTCGACCACGTCCTCGGGATCATCAAGTCCTTCGCCCTGCGCGACGCCCCGAGCGGCGCGAAGCTGCGGGACCAGTGGCAGCCGGGCATCGACGTGCCGGCGGTGTCCGGACGCGCGGACTCGGGCGACATCGAGATCGACCTCGTCGAGCTCTTCACCGACATCGGTGGCCTCGCCGCCGACCTCGGCAAGGGCGTCGCCTTCTTCGTCGACGAGATGCAGGACCTCGGCCCCGAGGACGTCTCGGCCGTCTGCGCGGCCTGTCACGAGATCTCGCAGTCCGGCCTGCCGGTCATCGTCGTCGGCGCCGGACTGCCCCACCTGCCCGCGGTGCTGTCGGCGTCGAAGTCGTACTCCGAGCGACTCTTCCGCTACCAACGCATCGACCGCCTCCCGCGCGACGCCGCTGACCGGGCGCTCGTCGGCCCGGCCGCCGAGGAGGGGTGCGAGTTCACCGCCGAGGCGCTCGAGGCGATGTACTCCGTGACCGCCGGCTACCCGTACTTCATCCAGGCCTACGGCAAGGTCGTCTGGGACGTCGCCCCGAGCTCCCCGATCTCGGCCCAGGACATCCGCGTCGCTGCCCCCGAGGCCGAGTCCGAGCTCGCCGTCGGCTTCTTCGGCTCCCGCTTCGAGCGAGCCACCCCGGCCGAGCGTGAGTACCTGCGGGCCATGGCCGACGCTGCCCTGCTCAGCGGCTCGGGTCACCCAGCCGATGCGGAAGGCGACGGCGACGCGGAGGCGCGCTCAGCGGCATACGGCATCGTCAACGAGCTGGACGCCGTCGCGACGTCGGCGGTGGCTGACGTCCTGGGGCGCAAACCCCAGTCCCTCTCTCCCGCACGGGATGCCCTGATCAAGAAGGGACTGATCTACTCCGGTGAGCGGGGACAGATCGCCTTCACCGTGCCGCACTTCGGGCGCTATCTCCGGACCCAGGCCTGAGCTCAGCGCCTAACCATGGCCATGACTCTCAGCACGACGACGATGAGCAGCGCGCCCGTCGCCGAGGTGACTCCCGAGGCCCAGGCATCGATCGTCATCGACGTCTCTGCCGCGCTGAGCATCTCGTCCACCCCAGTGGCCCGGTCGAGCTGACGGCTGGCATCCCGGCCGACCGCTTGCGCCAGGGCCATGAGCAGCCAGCCGACCCACCAGAGCATGACCACCGGCGGGGTGCCCCCGAGATCGCGCGATGTCCCGAGGTCGCGGGCGCGGGCGGCATCGGCGCCGTGCCAGAGCTGGGTCAGGGCCTTGCCACTCAAGACCAGGTTGGCCAGCGGGATGACCCACCCGCCGACCGCGAGACCATCGCTGAGCCGGTGCGCATCCGGATGGGACCGGTCCGAGACCCACACGAACCGGAGCCAGCTGAGGAAGACGATCCCCGTTGCGACGTAACCAGCGACGGACAGTGCCGGCATCATCTCCAGCCGCTCCGACAGCGCCACCAGGCCGTCGACGTCACCCCGGGCGAGCAGCGTCAGACCGCGCAGGTTGAGCCAGACGTTGACGAGCTGCAGGAGGATGGCCGCTGCCAACAGCCCGACCGTGAGACGCCCGAGGACGTCCCCCGTCGGGCTCCAAGGCCTCCGCCACGCGGCCTCGATCGGGAAGGCCGGAAGGGGGCTGCCGCGGTGCCCGGGAGCCGTGCCCGTCCCCGGGGGTGGCGGGAAGTCGAGCGGCGGCCCCGAGGGGGGCGCCACAGAGTGCGGGTCGAGCGGGTGGTGTGGGTTCACGGTGACGTCCTCCCCTGTCGGATGGCGGACCGAAACCTACCGAACACCAACGCGATCGGCTCGCTGAATCCTGTCGGGCCCGGTCAGGGGAGGGTTGGCGATCGGCGGGCTATCCGGTCGCGCAGCCCGGTTGGTCCACGGAGCTGATGCGCGACCGGCTCCATCAGGAGCACCAGGGGCGACCCCACTGGTGCCGGAAGGCCCGCTCGTAGATCGGCAGGTAGCTGCGGCGGTAGGCGCTCTCGCCGGCCCAGGCCTTCGCCTGGTCCGCGATCCGGCAGCGGTTCTCCACCGCGACGGGATCGGCGCTCCCGGTGATGAGCTCGGCTTGGGCCCGCTCGAAGATGACGTAGTCAGCAGTCGCGCGCTGGGTGCTCAGGGCGGCCACGGTGGTCGGCCAGCCGAGGACGCCGACGAGAACCGCGGCGGTCGCGAGGGCGGTCACCGACACGACCCTTCTGGTCCAGTCGGTGCGCGGGACGACGAGCAGGGCCACGGCGAGCGCACCGGCGAGGCAGGACCAGATCCACGGCGTGCCTCGGTAGGTGGCACCGACGAACCGCACGATCTGGTGGGCCTGCTCGGAGACTGACAGGATGACGGCGGCGGAGAGCGCGGACGCCCCCAGTGCTCCGGCGAGCACGACGAGCGGCTGGCGGTCCTCGTCGGCCGTGCTCGTGCCGCTCAGCCTGGCCTTGGCGAGGAGCAGGACGATGCCCACGGCGAAGAGCGCACCCCACAGCCACCCGGTGCCGGCGAACGGTCGGGGCGTCGGCAAGCCCGCGCCGAGGCTGTGGAGGCTGTAGGGGATGCCCGTCCCCGGCAGGGCGTTGACCAGCTGGAGGCCGATCACCTTGAGGACGGGTCCGCCGAGGTCCGGCTGCAGTCCGACGTAGACGCTCTCCGCGGCTGCCCCGATGAGCTGACGGGTCCACAGCACTGCGGCCAGCCATCCGCCACCCAACGGGAGTCCGACGACGAGCCGGTGTCGCCACGGCGAGCAGCCGATGAAGGCGAGCATGACCAAGGCGAAGGGCACTGCAGCCCAGTGCATCTCATAGCTGAGCATGACGCCGACGCCCAGAACCGCCAGCGCAACGGCGGCAGCGGCGCGCCCGACACTGCCCCAGCGGCCCCAGGTCCGCAGGGTCCACAGGCAGACCGCTCCGACGAGGAACATCAGGGCGATGCCGCCCATGCACAGGACGACGAAGCTGACCCAGCCGTTGCGGCCGGGGGAGGTCGTGGTCACCCCGAGCAGGAGCAGGATCGTGAAGAGCGTGAGGGCGCTGCGACGCGTCGCTGGGTCGATCGGGTCCCCGGTGCGCCGCCGCAGCTGGGTGAGCAGCAGTGCGAAGGCACCGACGACGACGAGGGCCAGACCGAGCTTCACCATCCCGTGCACGACGAAGAGTGGGACGCCGGTCGAGAAGGCGAACTGCATGCCGAGCAGGTAGATGACGTGCTGGACGACCACGCCGACGGGCGCGATGCGCCCGGCCCGCATGCGCCATTCCATGTCGTTGACGGCCCAGGGGAGGACTCCCAGGACGTTGTCTCCCGTGCGGCCGGGTGCGGCGGGGTAGTGGTAGCGCTCGTCGGACGGGACCGGGGCGAGCAACCACGGCAGCAACAAGCCGAACGCACCCACCGTCAGCAGGACCCACGGCACCCACTTGGGTCGGGAGAGCGCGCGACGCATGAGCTCGGTCACCTGCCCGGTCCCGTCAGCACGGTCAGTGGGTCAGGTCGGGCCAGTTGTCCGGAACGCGGTCGCGCGGAGCCGGGACCCCTTGTTCCACGGGATGGCTGGCGGGAGGGGCCAGCTCCGGACCGGTGACGACGTCCTCGATCCGGTAGTCGTAGAACCAGGACTCGCCGGGCTCGAAGCTGCGGACGACCGGGTGGCCGGTCGCCCGGAAGTGCGCCGTCGCGTGCTGGGAGGGCGAGGTGTCGCAGCAGCCGATGTGGCCGCAGGCGGCGCAGCGCCGCAGGTGGACCCACCAGCCGTCCGCGGCGAGGCACTCCGCGCAGCCGGTCCCGCTGGGCGGTGCTGCGGGGTCGATCTCGGGGGCTGATCCGGGCGCGTCGACCATGAGCGCAGCCTACGGCCCGGGTGGCACCTGCGGGCCGTGGGCGCGCTGGCTAGGCTGAGGCGACGTGAACGACCGACGTGCCTCGCTGAACGGAGTTGCCGATGAACGCTGAGCCGCAGCACGGAGCTGAACCTGTCGCACCGGGATTCTGGATGACGATCCTCGGCGCCATCCTCGCGGTGATCGCCCCTCTGGCCGGCTTCCTCGGAGGGAGCAGCACCGGAGCCGTCGCCCGCGAGAACGCGCTCGGGCTGTGGCTCCTCGTCGGGCTCGTCATCGGAGGGCTGGGCGTCCTCGTCGCGTTCGTCGGCGCGCAGCGCTGGTGGCGGGCGACGCACTGAGGGGCCGTCCAGCGGCTCGAGCGGGCCGCTGTGTCCCGCCCTCCTCTAGCGCATCGGGCGCGCACCCGCCAGACTGTCCGGCGTGATCGGCGCAGACTTCGACAGGGTCCTCGCTGACGCGCAGGCAGGTGACGAGTACGCCTTCGCCCGCCTCTGGCGAGACCTCAACCCAGCGCTGCTGCGGTACCTCAGCCTCGGCGGCGAGATGGCCGAGGAGGTGGCCGCCGAGACGTGGACCACCGTCGTGCGGGGCCTGACCCGCTTCGTGGGCGACGAGACGGCATGGCGCGCCTGGGTCTTCACGACAGCTCGGCGTCGAGCGGTCGACGCCGGCCGGAAGCGGGCCCGCGAGGCCGGCCTCGGCTGGCGCGCCACCACGTGGGGGTCCGACATCGCGCCGGACTCCGCCGACGAGGTCATCGAGGCCGAGACGACGGAGGACATGTTGCGTCTCGTCCGCAGCCTTCCGGCAGCGCAGGCGGAGGCGGTGCTGCTCCGCGTGGTCGCGGGCTTGCCGGTGGCCGAGGTCGCGGAGCTGCTCGGACGCAGCCCCGGGTCGGTTCGGGTCGCCTGTCATCGGGGACTCGAGGGCCTCGCGAGGAAATTGGCCAAGCAGGACGTAACGGAGAGCGACCTTCGGGCGCTTCGGGGGTGACATGAGCAACGACAAGCCGACTGAGGGCGCCCACCCGGCCGGGTCTCGTCATGACGACGACCTGCTCGACGACGTCGCCGCCAACCCAGAGCTGGCACGGGTGGCCTTCCTCCTGACCGCCCGGCCCAGCGAGCGGGAGCTCTCCGGTCTCGACGGCCCTCTCGAGGCGTTCCGAGCTCATGTCGCAGCCCCGCCCCCGAAACGACGGAGACCCTCCATGATCTCGACGCTCGCCGGCGCGAAGCTCGGCGCGACCATCGCTGGCATCGCTGTGGGACTCGGTGGCGCGGCCACCGTGGCCTACGTCTCAGCCAGCACGCCGGCCACGCCCGAGACCCGCGCCACCGCCGCCGCCAGCCCCGAGCGGGCCGGTGCCGCCGAGGAGGCGAGCGAGGGGGCCAAGGACGCGAAGGACAAGAAGGACAAGAAGTCCACCCCCGTCGGTCCGGACGCGACCGGGTCGGCCGCCCACGGTCTCTGCACCGCGTGGCAGCACGTCGCCGGCAACGGCAAGGCGATGGACGCCATTGCGTTCCGGAACCTCATCACGGCCGCCGGTGGCGAGGACGAAGTCGAGGCGTTCTGCGCGAAGGTCGATGCGCCCGGCAGGTCCGGCGACCACGCGACCGGCAAGCCCGAGTCCGCCCCCACGGTCAAGCCCGACTCGGTCCCCTCCGCGAGAACGACTGGCGCCCCGACGAGCCGACCCGCTGCAACCCCCACACCTCCGGCACAGCCGGACACAGTTCCGACCGCCTCACCCTCCCACCCGACCGGGCGGTCGTGAAGGCGCGGTAGCTAGCACCGCGCAGCCCCCAAACCCAGCCGTATGCCGCTGAGCCCACTCACCGGCATACGGCTGGGTCGTTCTGTGGCTGGCCTCGAGATGCCCTCGAGGCCAGCACTCAGTCGGAGCGGCCGGCCTCCAGGGCCGTGATGATCCTCGGCCGCAGGTCCCTGGCCTCGATGACCTCGTCCACCGAGCCGACGGCGACCGCACGATGGATGCTGTGCACGCTGTCGAACTCCGACGCGACCTCACCGAGCTTCTCGGCACGCACCGTGGCGCGCAGCTCCGCGAGCTCGGTGGCGAGCCGGGCCCGCTCCACCCCGTCCGCGGCATCGACCCGGGCCGCGAGCCCGGTCACCCGAGGGTCGGCGGCGGTCCGTGCGTCGACGTCCCGCGAGAAGACGACTGCGGCTGCCGGTGCTCCGCCGATGACGGAGGCGAAGGACCCCTCGATCGCGAGGACGGTCATGTGCGGGTTGAGGGCCTTGGAGAAGACGACGAAGGCGCCACCGTGGTAGCGGGAGACGACCGTGAAGACGATCGGCCCCTCGAAGTTGACGATGGCGCGCCCGATCTCCGCGCCGTACTCCAGCTGGAGGTTGCGCATCGACTCCGGCGACCCGTCGAAGCCGGAGAGGTTGGCGAGGATGACCACGGGCCGGTTACCGCTGGCGGCGTTGATCGCGCGGGCCACCTTCTTCGACGACCGGGGGAAGAGCGTCCCGGCGGTGTAGGTGTCGGGCCCGTCGGTGGGCGGGAAGCCGCGCCGTGGGACGGACTTCGACTCGATGCCGATGAGGCACACGGGGATCCCACCGAGGTGGGCATCCTGGACGACTGCGGTCTCGGCATCAGCCATGCCCGCCCACCGCTCGAGCGTCGCGTGGTCCCGGTCGGCGAGCGCGCGCATCAGCGTGCGGATGTCGAAGGGCTTCTTGCGGTCGGGGTTCTTGTCGGCCGAGAAGATGTCGCCGACGGTGGTGAAGCCGGAGTCGGGCATCGAGTGCGGGTAGGTGGTGACGTCCCGATCGGCGGGGTCGCTCGTCGCGACGCGGCGTGGACCGTGCTCGCCCGGAGCCACATAGGCATGGTCGTAGTGCGCCATGAGGATCTCCCGGGCCGCCGCGAGGTCCTTGGCCCAGTACTGTGCCTGACCGTTCGGGCCCATGACCCGGTCATAGCCGCCGATGCCGAAGTTGTCCTCGGCTGAGACGCCGCCGGAGAAGTCGAGGGACTGCTTTCCCGTGAGCACCATCGCGCTGTCCGGGGTCATGACGAGGATGCCCTTGGTGTGCATGAGCATCGTCGCCTCGGCGTTCCAGTAGGGCTGGGCGCCGACGTTGATGCCGGCCACGACGATGTTGATCTCGCCGCCGGCCTGGGTGAACTCGATGATCCGCTTGAGCGCTCGGGCGACCCAGTCCATGTTCTCGGTCCCGGAGTCCATCGAGATCCGGGCTCCCGCAGACAGGGAGTACCACTCGACGGGGATCCGTCGCTCCTCGGCGAGGTCGAGGGCGGCGATGACGCGAGCGCACTCGGCCTCGGCGACCGAGCCGAGCGAACGGAGGGGGTCGCCGCTGAGCACGACCCGCTGCACACCTTCGGGGTGGCGCCCCGTCGGTGACGTGACGACCGCGACGATGATGCCGGCCTTGTTGAGGCCCAGCGGGCGGTCGACCGCCACGAGCCGTCCGGTGTCGTCGAGGTCGTGCTCTGCGACCGTCCCGCCCTCACCGGCGATCATGCCCTGGAGCTCGTAGGGGTAGACGAGACCGCGGCGGCGGGCACGGACGACCTTGGAGGCGTAGTCGTCGAGCGGCTTGAGGGGCTCGCTGGGTGGCTGGCCCACGGTGCCGACGACACCGGACCCCGGCTGGTAGGAGAAGCGCCCGGCGATGGTGAGCGGTCCCTCCTCGGGGTCGAGCACGACCCGGGCCTGGACGAGCACCTCCTCGATGCCTGCGCCGGCCGTGAGCGGGGCGATCTTGGCCTGGAGCGCGGTGAGCTGGTCGAGGTCGGCCTCGATGACCGGCCAGATGGTGACCCAGACGTAGTTCATGTCGAGCCGTGACCCGGCCGAGCCTCGGGACTCCCGCACTCGGCGGACGGCGTCCAGACAGTTGGCGATGGCGCGCTCGGCCTGCGGCACACCCGTGACCCGTCCGTTGTTGTCTCTCACGACGACGAGCTGGCGGACCTGGGCGGTGGCGACGAGGCGACGGTCGTCGGGGTTGTCGCGTGCGACGCACTCATAGACGAAGACGTCCTCGGGAGCCTCGAGTCGGGTGACGTCGAAGTCGCGCAGCCGCCAGAGCTGGAGGCGCCGGCCGACCATCGGGTGCACGCCGCGCACGAGACGGTCCTCGACGAGGTCCTCGCCGTGGGGGCGGAAGGTGAAGTAGCCGACGGGCTGGTCGGGGGAGCCCGTCACTGCCACCGCCACGCGGCGCACGTCGTTGGTCCAGTCGAGAGCCTTGAGGCGCGCAGCCAGGGCGGCGCTCAGCTCCTCGGGGTCGGCGGGCTGGTCGCGCCACCGCAGGTAGAGGTCGACGACGGCGTCGTGCCCCTCGGCGCGGCTCCACACGTCGTTGCCGACCGACACCGTCAGGTCGCTGCCCGGTGTCAGCTCCGCGACGTCCCCGATGGTCGAGGTGAGGTGGGTGGGCCGGTCGTCCAAGGTGTAGTCGGCGACGGCGAAGGGCCGGCCGAGCGCGTGGAACCGGTGCGGGCCGTGCAGCTCGTGCTCGTGGTAGTGCCGCTTGACGAGCACCTCGATCATCGGCTCGTGGTGCGGGATGTCGTCGTCGGCCCGGTCGAGTCGCTCGGCGAGGAAGCGCACGATCTGCTCGGGGATCGACGCGAGCTCGTCGATGCCCGCGGTGTACTCCCTGCTGATGTCCTCGGGGCCCGCCTCGCCGTGGTCTCCGACCAGCTCGGCCTCGGCAACCAGGGCATCGAGCCGGTCCCGCACTCCCGCGAGCACGCTCTGCCGCTCGGCGTCCACGAGTGGCTGCTCGAACCAGCGGAAGCGGACGCTTCGGGCGAGGTCGCCGACGACGGGAAAGCGCAGCTGGGTCGCGAGAACCAGCCGGTCGAGCATCTCTCGGGCGGCGGCGTCGTGGGGCGGTGTCGGGGCCGGCTCGCCGAGCCAGCGTTGGAGCAATGACGTGGCCAGGGCGACCTCGGGAGACGTCCGCTGCTGGGCGAGGAACACCCGGAAGACGGCCTCCTCCAGGTCCGGCGTCCGGTCGAGCTCGGTCACGCCGTAGTGCCTCAGCACCCGGGCGAGCTTGTCGCGGAAGGCCGCTGGCAGACCGGCGCGGTCGGCGTCCAGGCTCTGCAGGTAGGTGTGGAAGTGCTCCTTGGGGGTGTGCACCAGCAGCTCGGTGTGCCGCTCCTCCTCCGCCGGCCGGTTGCGGCTCAGCTCGGCGAAGTCGGCGACGAGCTCGAGGAGGAAGATCTCGTCGGCGATCGGGCGCTGCCCGGCTGCCGCGGCCTCGTCCCGCGCCGACACGTAGGCGCTGAGGCTGCGGTGGGTGCCGTTGTCGTCGTTGTCGAAGCCGAGGACTCCCGCGGAGAGCTCGGACACCCCGCGCGCGATCCGGTCGCTGAGCGTCTCGTCGTCCACCGTGCAGTCGGGCAGCTCGAGGTCGACCGCGGCGCCCGGAGCCTCTGCGGCGCCCGCCTCCTCCTCGTCCCCGGTCGGCTCGAGCCGGACGAGGGCGGCGCCGGTCTCGACCTGTCCACCCACGCCGACGAGGATCTCCTTGACCCGGGCGGCGAAGGGTGCTGCCAGCACCGTCTCCATCTTCATCGACTCGAGGACGAGGACCGGAGCGCCGGCCGCCACCTCGGCGCCGACCTCGACTGGCGTCGCGACGACGAGCGCGGGGGCGGGGGACCGCAGCACCCCACCCTCGTCCCGGGACACCCGGTGGGTCACCCCGTCGACCTCGACGAGGAGGACCGGGCCGTGCAGGGCCGTGATGAGGCGGTGGTTGCGTCCACCGATGACGATGCGGCTCTGGTAGTCGTCGATCCGGTCGAGCTGGGCCTCGACCACCTGTCCGTCGTCTCCGACGGCGCCGGTGCCGATCGCGACCCGGTAGCGATGCGGGGCGATCCGCAGCACGTTGACCTTGTGGACGGTGCCGCGCAGCTTGAGGTCCACGCCGCGGCCGACCTGGTGGTGCACCTGCGGGCGGCCGCCCCGAGCGGTCTCGAAGAGGCGGGCCCGCTCGATGGCCTCGGCCTCCTCGTAGGCCTCGATGCCGGCCGCGACCAGGGCGATCCCGGAATGGCGCTGGGAGACGAGGCGCCCCTCGCCGCGCACGCGGTCGATCCACCCGGTGTCGGCCCACACGGTGTCGGCCCACCCGGGGGCTCCGCCCCCGGGGACAACCGGACGTCCGGTGACCTCGGGCTGCTCGAGCAGGTCGAGGATGAAGCTCTTGTTCGTGGCCCCGCCCTCGATGACGACCGTCGTCTCGGCCATCGCGCGGCGCAGTCGCGCCAGCGCCTCGTCGCGGTTGCGGCCGTAGGCGATGATCTTCGCGATCATCGAGTCGAAGTCCGCCGGGATCGAGTCACCCTCACCGACACCGGTGTCCACCCGGATCCCGGGACCGGAAGGGAAGTCGAGCAGCGCGATCCGCCCCGGGGACGGCGCGAAGTCCCGGTCGGGGTCCTCCGCGTTGAGGCGCGCCTCGATGGCGTGGCCCCGCTCGACCGGCCGCTCACCCTCCAGCCGCCCTCCGTCGGCGACATGGATCTGGAGCTTGACGAGGTCGGTGTCGGTCGTCACCTCGGTGATCGGGTGCTCGACCTGCAGGCGGGTGTTGACCTCGAGGAAGGCGAAGAACTTCTCGCCCGGGTGGTAGAGGAACTCGACCGTGCCGGCGCCCGCGTAGCCCACCGCGACCGCGAGGCGTTCCGCTGCGGCCCGCACCTCGCCGGCCTCGTCGGCCGACAGGACGGGTGACGCCGACTCCTCGATGACCTTCTGGTTGCGCCGCTGCACCGTGCAGTCCCGGACGCCGACGGCCCAGGCCGCGCCCTGGCCGTCCGCGATGACCTGGACCTCGATGTGGCGGGCCCCGGTGACGAGCTTCTCGAGGAAGACGACACCCGAGCCGAACGCCCGGGCAGCCTCGTCGCGGGTGCGCTCGTACGCCTCGGTCAGGTCGGCGTCCGACTCGACCTTGCGGATCCCCCGGCCACCACCACCGGCGGTCGCCTTGAGCATCAGCGGGTAGCCGATGCGGGCCGCCGCCTCCTTCGCCTCCTCGAGCGTGTCGACGCCGCCGCGTGACCAGGGCGCCACCGGGACGCCCACCTCCTCGGCGATGAGCTTGGAGCCGATCTTGTCGCCGAGCTTGCGCATCGCGTCGGCGCTGGGACCGATGAAGACGACCCCGATCCGCTCGCACAGCTCGGCGAAGGCGGGGTCCTCCGCGACGAAGCCCCAGCCGACCCAGGCTGCATCGGCCCCCGACTCGACGAGCGCACGCTCGAGCACGGCGTGGTCGATGTAGGGGCGGTTCGCGGCCGGGCCGAGGTCGTAGGCGTGGTCGCTCTCGCGGACGAACATCGCCCGCCGCTCACCTTCCGTGTGCAGCGCGATCGTCTCGATGCGGTGGCCACCGGGGCCGGACTCGGCGTTGAGGTCGCGGACGGCGTGGATGAGCCGCATGGCGGCCTCACCACGGTTGACGATCGCGATGCGCGAGATCATGGAGCGGTTCTCCTTCGGTCACCCGGTCGGGCAGTGACGCGACACACGTCACAGCGCAGCCTTGCACTCGCAGCAGGTTACGGGCGAGTGCACTCCCTGACCATCGCGGGTCGGGAAGAGAGATCCTGCCGCTCACCACCCCTGCGGGACGTCGACTCCGTGCGCGCGCAGGACGGTCCGGACCGTCGCGGCATGGCGGTTCCGGTAGACGAGCGATGCCGTCGGCTCTGCGTCGACCGGTGAGTCGATCCGGTCCCACCACGGTTGGTCGTACCGAGGGTCCGGGCGTACCTCCGTGTCGACTCCCCGGCTCCGGAGCTCATCGGCGATCCGGGCCACGTCAGCGACGGACGCGCTCCAGACGAAGCTCGTCTCCATCGCGGCCCACCGCCGGCGGTCGGCGACGAGGACGATCACGACCGGGAGGAGGGCGAGGGACGAGCCCCACCAGCCGGGCAGGTCGATCGCCCGGACGAGGAGAACGCCCGCGATGCCGGCAGCAGCGCACAGGCCGAGGAGGGCGGACCAGCCAGCGAGGTTGAGCTGCGCGGTGCGCAGCCAGGGACGCCGGGGGGAACGGCCCTCGCGCAACGGCGCGTACTCGCCGAACCCTCGGCCGCTCCTGCTCGGTGGCATGCGCACAGCGTGCCACTCGGGTCGATCGATGTCAGGCTGAGGTGTCAGGCGGAGCTGACCGGCAGGACCGGACTCCAGGGGAGCTGGTCGGCGAGGATCATGCTGCTGCTCGGCCTTCCGTAACGGGCCAGGCGGTCGATGAGCTCCTCGAAGGTGTCCATCGACGTCGTCGCGACGACGAGGACCGAGCAGCCTTGGCCCGTCACCCGGTAGAGCTGTTGCACCTCGGGCCACGAGGCGACGTCGGGATCACGGAGCAGGCACGTCGGCCCATAGCAGTCCATGACGACGACGGCCCGCACCGGGCGCCCCACCCGCTCGAGGGCGACCTGCGCGTGGTACCCGGCGATGACGCCGGCGTCCTCCAGACGCCGCACGCGGTCCGCGACCGCGGGCGCTGACAGCTTGACCCGACGGGAGAGCTCGTTGAAGGACAGCCGGGCATCCGCCTGGAGCTCGGAGAGGATGTGCCAGTCGACGCGGTCCACGGGACCCATCATGACCGAGTCCGGCCGACACCCGACGGGTTGTCGGGTTCGCCGGGTTCGCCGGGTCGGCCGGGTTTGCCGGGTCGGCCGGGTCGGCCGGGTCGGCCGCCGGGTCGGCCGGGTCGGCCAGGTCGTCGACCGCGGGCAGCCGTGGATCAGGCTGCGGGACGTCCGATGCGCACGCGCCAGACCTCGGGACCCTCCTCGAGGTAGTCCCAGGTGAACTGGTCCTTGTACTCGGCGTCGAACTGGTCGTAGAGCGGCTTCGGGTCGTGGTCGTTGACGAGCTCGAAACCGGTGCCCGGCGTCAGCGCGTGGTACGAGTCGAGGATGAGGGTGTGCCGGCGGGCAGGCGGCTCGGAGCGGACGTCGAGCTGGGCGTCGGTGGTCATGCGGGCTCCTTGAATAAACACGGAATGTGCCGTAACAAACATCGGTAGCGTACCCCACCGCCGGCCGACGTTGCGATCGTGACCCGAAGGGCCGGATCAGGCCATGAAGACAAGGCGACCACGCCCAGACCGGGCCCATCGCGCCTTCCGAGCCCAGCGGCATACGGACACGATGTGCGCATGCACGACGACTCCCCCTTCCGCACCATCTTCGAGCCCTTCCGGATCCACTCCGTCGAGCCGTTGACCATGACGACCCGGGCCGAGCGCCGCGGCCATCTCCAGGCGGCCGGCCACAACCTCTTCCAGCTGCGTGCCGAGCACGTCCTCATCGACCTGCTCACCGACTCCGGCACGGGCGCGATGAGCCGTGACCAGTGGGCCGCGATCCAGCACGGCGACGAGTCCTACGCCGGCTCACCCTCGTACTACGTCTTCGTCGATGCGGTCCGCGAGCTGTTCCCGTTCGAGCACGTCATCCCCGTCCACCAGGGACGCGCGGCCGAGAAGATCCTCTTCTCCGCCCTCGGCGGACCCGGCAAGGTCGTCCCCAACAACACCCACTTCGACACGACGCGCGCCAACGTCGAGGCGACCGGGGCGCGAGCCGTCGACCTCGTGATCCCCGAGGGGCGCGACGCGGCGAGCGACCACCCGTTCAAGGGCAACATGGACGTGGCCGCCCTCGAGTCGCTCCTCGCCGAGCACGCCGACGACGTGCCCTGCGTCATGGTGACGATCACCAACAACAGCGGGGGCGGCCAGCCGGTCTCCCTCGCCAACCTCCACGCCGTCCGCGAGGTGTGCGACCGCTTCGGCAAGCCGCTCTTCCTCGACGCGTGCCGGTTCGCCGAGAACGCGTGGTTCATCCGGGAGCGCGAGGAGGGCCAGGGCGATCGCGAGGTGGCCGACATCGTCCGCGAGGTCGCCGGCCTCGCCGACGGCATGACGATGAGCGCCAAGAAGGACCCCATGGGCAACATCGGCGGCTGGCTCGCCATGAACGACGACGAGCTGGCCCAGGCGTGCCGCAACACGCTCATCCTCACGGAGGGGTTCCCGACCTACGGTGGCCTGGCCGGGCGCGATCTCGAGGCGCTGGCCCAGGGTCTGCGTGAGGTGGTGCAGCACGACTACCTGCGCTACCGGATCCGCTCGACCGCCTACCTCGGGGACGCGCTCGTCAGGCTCGGCGTGCCGGTCCTGACCCCGATCGGCGGCCACGCCGTCTACATCGACGCCAGGGCGCTCGCCCCTCACCTCTCGCCGCTGGAGTACCCGGGCCAGGCGGTCGCCGTGGCGCTCTACGAGCTCGGTGGGATCAGGTCGTGCGAGATCGGGACGGTGATGTTCGGCCGCCAGCCGGACGGGTCCGAGCGCCCGGCGTCGATGGACCTCGTGCGGCTCGCGATCCCCCGCCGCACCTACACGCAGAGCCACATCGACTACGTCATCGAGGTGTGCGAGCGACTCGGGGCGGTCGCCGACTCGCTGCCCGGCTACCGGATCAGCTCGGAACCGCCGGCGCTGCGCCACTTCACGGCGACCTTCGAGCCGCTCACCTGAGCGGCTCGACCCGGCGGACGGCAAGCCGAAGGGGCCCGGTGTGGTGTGGCGACGCCCGGGCCCCTCGGTCAACTGGTTGTCAGGCGCCTGCGAGCGCCGGCTCGGACCTCCCTTCCTCCAGGGCGGCCACGGCCGCGAGCGGTTCGAAGCGTGAGGTGAAGAAGCGGAGCGTCGGCGGCTCGTAGACGAACGTCAGGCCGCGGATCTCCCGGCGCCGTCGGAAGACCCGGATGACCGACTCGGCGACGACGTCCATGTGGGAGTTCGTGTAGACGCGCCGCGGGATCGTGAGCCGGACGAGCTCGAGCTTGGGGTGCCGGTGGTTGCCGTCGGCGTCCCGACCGGCGGAGACGATGCCGCGCTCCATGCTGCGGACCCCGGAGTCGAGGAAGATCTCGGCAGCGAGCGCCTGGGCGGGGAGGTCGTCCTGCGAGAGGTGGTCGAGGAAGGCGGCTGCGTCGATGAAGACGGCGTGCCCCCCGATCGGCTCGACGATCGGCACGCCGGCCTCCTGGAGCCGCTCCCCGAGGTAGCGGACCTGGCCGATGCGGTGGGTGAGGTAGTCGTCGTCGAGCGCCTCCCTGAGCCCGACGGCCATGGCGTCGAGGTCACGACCGGCCAGGCCGCCGTAGGTCGGCATGCCCTCGTAGACGACGACGAGCTCGCGTGACTTGGTGAGGATGCGCTCGTCCCGCATCGCGAGGAAGCCGCCGATGTTGACGAGGCAGTCCTTCTTGCCGGACATCGTGATGCCGTCGAAGTGGGAGAGCATCTCCTTGGCGATGTCGGCCACCCGGCGGTCGCCGTAGCCGTCCTCGCGCTCCTTGATGAACCAGGCGTTCTCGGCGAGGCGGGTCGCATCGGACCACATGATGATCCCGTGGCGGTCACAGATCTCGCGGACGGCGCGGATGTTGGCCATCGAGACCGGCTGGCCGCCGGCCATGTTCACGGTCACGGCGACGTTGATGTAGGCGATCTGGTCGGCGCCGACCTCGTCGATGAGGGTCTGGAGCTTGTCGAGGTCGACGTTGCCCTTGAACGGGTGCCGGGAGCTCGGGTCGTGGGCCTCGTCGATGATGACGTCGTGGAAGGTGCCGCCGGCCAGCTCCTGGTGGACCCGCGTCGTCGTGAAGTACATGTTGCCGGGGACGTGCTGCCCCGGTGTGATGAGGATCTTGGAGATGAGGTGCTCGGCCCCGCGGCCCTGGTGCGTCGGGCAGACGTAGGGGAACCCGTAGTTCTCGCGCACCGACTCGACGAGGTGGTCGAACGACCGGGCACCGGCATAGGCCTCGTCACCCAGCATCATCGCGCTCCACTGGCGGTCGCTCATCGCTGAGGTGCCCGAGTCGGTGAGCAGGTCGATGTAGACGTCGTCGCTGCGCAGCAGGAAGGTGTTGTATCCCGCTGCCCGGATCGCGTCCTCGCGCTGCTCGCGGGTCGTCATGGTGATCGGCTCGACCATCTTGATCCGGTAAGGCTCGGCAATGGCTGGCATGGGTGGCGCCCTCTCTGTGGGGGACCGGCTCGGAGCCGGGTCGTCTGCCGCCACTGTGAGCCCATCAGGATTCGATGCGCAATCGGTCCACCAATCGCTGATCACACTGCCCATTCTGATCACCCAAAGAGGCATTTGGAGGAGCAGATTGCCTACATGCTGCTCAGCGCACGAGAGCACGGTCGCGAGCGATGACGGCCGCCTCGGTGCGCCCGGCAGCCCCGAGCTTGGCGAGGAGGTTGGACACGTGGACGCTGACCGTCTTCGTGCTGATGTAGAGCTGCTTGCCGATCTGGCCGTTGGACAGGCCGCGGGCGACCAGAGCCAGCACCTCCAGCTCGCGCGGGGTGAGCTCGACCGGTCCGCCCGAGGCTCCGGGGTGGGGCGACAGGGCGTCGATCTCGCGGAGGAGCGGTGCGGCGCGAAGCCGAGCCGCCACCTCTCGTGCCTCCGTTGCGAAGCGGCGCGACTCGGCGTCGTGACCAGCCGCGTGCAGGGCGGCGGCGAGCCGGGCGCGGGAGCGGGCTCCCTCGAAGACATGACCGAGCCGGTCGAACGCCTCGACCGCCCGAACCCAGGCGCCGACCATGTCCGCGGCCGGCGGGGCCTCGTCCTGACCCAGCGCCCAGGTCAGCCGGAACCGCTCGGCGCGGAGTCGCGTCGCCCACGCCCACGTCTCCGTGCTCGACTCGCGCAGCACGTCGATGTCGGCCGGGTCCCACTCGGGCCCCGCGGTCTTGCGGATGGTCTTCGCCACGAGCCTGTCGGCCCTCGCCTGCAGCTCGTCGACTGCTCGCACGGCCCGCTCCCGCAGCTCCGCCTCGGCCCGTGGACCGAGCGCGGCGACCTGACCGGCCAGGAGGGCCGCCATCCGCACGCTCGCGTGGTAGGTGCCCCACACCTTGTCGAGCGCCTGCGCCGCCTCACAGGTCAGCTCGACCATGCCGACGAGGTCACCGCTGTCGCCGAGCAGGTCGATGCCGGGCATGACGGTCAGGACCACGGCCAGCCCGTCGACGTACCACCACTCCCGCAGGGCGGGCAGCCGGCTGCCGGCGACGACCTCGCCGCGGCCGACGGGGACGGTGAGCGCCGCCGCCTCGAAGAGCGCACGCGCCGGCTGCGGTGTCACCTTGGAGGCCAGCCCCAGGCGGCTCGCGACAGAGTCCCACTCGCCCAGCTCGTAGGCGGTCAACCCGCTCAGCAGACGGCAGTCCAGCCCCCACGGCGCCCACTGCAGGTGGAGTCGCCGCGCGATGCGGGTGCCCTCGTCGTAGTGCGCCAAGGCGCCGCGCAGGTCTCCACGGCGGTGCGCGACCGCCGCGAGCTGGTGGGCCAGGCGCAGCTGGATGGGGTTGTCCGTCCCCTTGACGTCCTCGAGCAACCCCCGGAGATACGCCTCGACGGCGTCGAGATCCTGCTGTGCCTCGATGACCCGGGTCAGGATCGTCCGGATCTCGAGCAGGGACTCGCCCATCCCCAGCCGCTCCGCCATCGCCATGACCTCGTCCCCGGTGCGGACGGCGGCGACGAGGTCGCCCGCGTCGACGAGCTGCTGGACGTGCGCAATGAGCACGAGCACCCGCCGCGGGGTCTCGTCCGGGTGAAGGAGGGCCACGGCCTGCGCGGTCAGCTCGAGGCCCTCGACCGGGAGGTCGAGCATCCGGGAGAGCGTCGCGTAGCGGGCGAGCAGCTCAGCCCGGACCTCCGGCCGCTGTCGGGGCCCGGGGTTGTCGATGGCGTCCCTGAGCAACCGCACGGCCCGCAGGATGTCGCCGGTGGCCGTGGCGGCCTCCGAGGCCCGGATCGTCACGTCGTCACCCTCGGGGTCGTCCTCCTCCAGCCAGCCGAGCGCCTGCTCGAAGTGGAAGAGGGCGTCCTGCGGCCCGCCGACCTCCATGGCGGCCTCGGCCGCGGCGCGACTGGCCGCCACCGCGGCAGGGAGGTCTCCGCTGGCGGCGGCGTGCCGCGCCAGCTCCGACGCGGGAGCCAGGTCTGGGCACTCAGCGAGCACAGCGGCATACCTCTTGTGGAGCCGGAGCCGCTCGCCGGGGAGGAGCGCCTCCGCTGCCGTCTCGCCGAGCAGGGCGTGACGGAAGGTGTAGGCGGGCGGCCACTTCGTCTCGAGCACGTGGTGCTCGACCGCCTGGGCGATCGCCGCCTCCAGATCCGGCTCGGGCAGGGCCATGATCCGGGCCAGCAGCTCGTGCCCGATGAACCGGCCCCCCTTGAGGGACACCGCGCGCACGACGCTCTGGGCTGTCTCGTCGAGGCGTTCGATGCGGGCCCGGAGGACCCGGCCCAGCCCCCCGCTCACCTGGTGACCGGCGACCGCGCTCGCTGCGAGCTCTTCAGCGAAGAACGGGTTGCCCTCCGCCCGTCGGGTGATCTCCCGCAGCGTGCGCTCGTCGTCGGGCACGCCCTCGATGCCCTCGACGATCTCGTCCACGGCGGCGTCGGAGAGGGGAGCCAGGCTGACATGGGCCACGTGGGGGATGCGATCCCACACGGCGAGGGTCTCGTGGAGCGGGTGCTGGCGGTGCAGGTCGTCGGACCGGTAGCTCGCGACGAGGCCGACGGGAGTCGTGAAGGCGCGGGTCAGCAGGAGGGTGAGCAGGTCACGGGACGAGTGGTCGGCCCAGTGGACGTCCTCGATGACGACCAGGGTGGGTTGCTTCGCCCCGAGCGCGGTGAGCAGCGCATGGACCGACTCGGCGACGAGGCCGGGGCTGGCCTCCTTCGCCGAGTCGGTGCTGCCCGGGGTGTCGCCGTCCCTGCGTGGGAGGAGCCGGGATAGGCTCGGGTGGGAGCCGAGCACCTGGGTGACGACATCGGGCGCCATGGTGTCGAGCAGGCCGATGAGCTCCACGAACGGGAGGTACGCGAGAGCGCTACCGGCCTGCCCGACACAGTGGCCGGTGACGGTGAGCCAACCGGCCCGGCTCGCGTCCGAGGTCAGCTGCATCAGCAGGCGCGACTTACCGATGCCAGCATCCCCGGAGACGATGGCCACGCCGCCGCGGGAGGCATCGGGCGAGTCGACGACTCCGACGGCTCCCGCGAGGCGGGCCAGCTCCGAGTCGCGGCCGACCATGGCACCGGTGGTGAACGGCATACGCCGGATTATCCGGTATGGGTCGGACCACGTCTCGGGGGTTTCGGGGACGGTGGAGGTGGCAGCGGTCGGTGCGCTCTTGACGGTGTCCACGAGAGAGCTCCGTGTGCAGCTCGGGCCGCGAGACGGTTGGGGGCCCGGGCCAGGGTCAGTACGCCCGGGCCGGCGTGGCCACGCGGGTGCCCTCGTCACGGCGCCGGCGGTGGGCGCGCGCCTCGACGGAGAGCGACGGTGCCGGCCGGCGCCGCCACGTGCGGCGGGGGCCCGGCTCGTACCGAGCCTGCAGCTCCGCCTTCATGAACTCTGGGGTGATCAAGGTGATGGAGGTGGTCATGATGTTCCCTGTCGTCGTCCGCTCGTTTCTGACCTCCCCAGAGTCGGCTCGTGAGGTAGTCGCCCACATCGGGCGAGATCCCTATCTCCGCCCCCGACGTCCACGGCCCGCCTACCTCAGGTGGCTGGGTCCTTGGGCGGCGGGTACCTCAGACGGCGGGGTACCTCAGACGGCTGCCTGGGTCGCTGTGACCTGGCGGACACCGGCTTGCTTTAGGTAAGGCTTACCTATTCAATGTTGCGCGTGACTGCGGTGGTCGAGACGGCGTCGCGGGTGTCCTCCGGGCTCCCGTGGCTGCGCGACCTCGCGGACCGCGGGCAGGCCCGGGCCGTCGTCACCCAGCAGGGCACGGTCACCTACGCCGAGCTGGCGCGCCGGGTCGACGCCGTCGCCGGCGCGCTCGGCACCGCGCGCCGACTCGTCCTCGTCGAGGGTGGCAACCAGCTGGAGAGCCTCGTCGGCTACCTCGGTGCCCTCGCGGGCGGCCACGTGGTGCTCCTGGTCCCGAGCGAGAGCGAGCCCGCCCGCGTGACGATGCGGGCGGCCTACGAGCCGGATGCCGTCATCGCCGCGGACGGCACGATCACGCTGCTGCGCGACACGTCGACCCACGAGCTGCATCCTGACCTCGCCCTGCTGCTCAGCACGAGCGGCTCCACCGGCTCCCCGAAGCTCGTGCGGCTCTCGTGGGAGAACCTCGAGGCCAATGCCGACCAGATCGCGACCTACCTCGGCATTCGCGAGAACGACTGCGCCGCGACGACGTTGCCGCTCCACTACTGCTACGGACTCTCGGTGGTGCACAGTCATCTCAGCCGGGGCGCGAGCATCGCCCTGACCGACCTGTCGGTCGTCGACGAGTGCTTCTGGCAACTGTTCCGCCACGCGGGCGCCACCACGCTGGCCGGGGTCCCCTACACCTTCGAGCTGCTCGAGCGGGTCGGCTTCGAGTCGATGGACCTGCCGACCCTGCGCTACGTCACGCAGGCCGGCGGCCGGCTCGAGCCGGACCGGGTCCGGCACTGGGCGCGGGTGGGACGGACGCGGGGCTGGGACCTCTTCGTCATGTACGGCGCCACCGAGGCGACGGCGCGCATGGCGTACCTGCCCCCCCACCTCACGCTCGAGCACGCAGCGAGCATCGGCGTGCCGGTCCCCGGGGGGTCCTTCGAGGTCGTCGACGGCGAGCTCGTCTACTCCGGACCGAACGTCATGCTCGGCTATGCGGAGTCGCCGGCGGACCTCGCCCTCCCGCGCACCATCGACCGGCTCCGCACGGGCGACCTGGGGCACCTGACGGAGTCCGGCCTCTACGAGGTGACGGGCCGGAGGAGCAGGTTCACGAAGGTGCTCGGTCACCGCATCGACCTCGATCGCATCGAGGCCGGCCTGCGGGCCGGCGGCTACGACGTGCGCTGCGCCGGCCGTGAGGGCCTCCTCGGGGTCGCCGTGCGCGAGTCGGCGCGCGGCGCCCGGGCGGTGGACCACGGCGCGGTCCGGCGCCTGACGAGCAGGCTCAGCGGAGCGCCGGTCTCGGCCGTGCGGGTGGTCGGCGTTGCGGAGCACGCCACCCTCTCGAACGGCAAGACGGACTACCACGAGGTGCTCGCGCTCGTCGACTCCAGTGCTCCGGTCGACGAGAGAGCCTCCGGCCCCGCGACCTCCGTCGCTGCCCTCTACGCAGCAGCGTTGGGCCGCGCTGACGTCGCCGCGTCGTCGACGTTCGTGTCCCTGGGAGGGGACTCCCTGTCCTATGTCGAGGTCTCGATCCGCCTGGAGGAGCTGCTCGGGACCCTGCCGCCCGCCTGGCACGTCACGTCGGTCGAGGTCCTCCAGCAGGTGGCGACGGGCCGATCCGCTGCGGTCGGCGACGCCTCACCGGGTGGACCGGCCGACGGCGGGGCCGCATCGTCCACACGGCCGTGGAGCCGCCGCCGCCCTGGCCGGACCGTCGAGACGAACGTCTGGCTGCGGGCAGTCGCGATCGTCCTCATCGTCGGGACCCATGCCGATCTCTTCGCCCTGCAGGGAACCGCGCATGCGCTGCTCGTCCTCGTGGGCTTCAACGTCGTGCGCTTCGCCCTCGCCTCGGAGCGTGCGCGAGTCCGGGTGCGGGCCCTGGCCAGGGGGGCCGCGCGCGTCGTCCTGCCCACGGTGGCAGTGATCGTCCCGGCGCACCTCGTCGGCGGTTACTACGAGCCGCGCAACCTCTTGCTCGCCAACTGGCTGCTGGGCGAGGAGCGACTCGGTCCGCCGTGGCGGTTCTGGTTCATCGAGGCGCTCGTCGTCGCCCTCGTCGTCGCCATGGCACTCGTGGCGCTGCCGGCGTTCGCACGGGCGGAGCGGCGCTGGCGTTTCGGCCTGCCGCTGGCGCTGACGGCCGCCGCCTTCACCCTGCGTCTTCCGCTCTACCCGTTACCGGGGCCACGCATGCAGGGCTCGGCGCTCGTCGTCCTGTTCCTCTTCTTCCTCGGGTGGAGCATCGCCCGTGCGGGGACGCGCCGCGAGCAGTGGATCGTCACTGCCGTCGCCGTGCTCAGCGTCGGCACCTTCTCCGGCAACCCGGCCCGGGACGGGCTCTCGCTCGCCTTCGTGCTGCTGCTCATCTGGAAGCCGCTCTCGCGGATCCCGAGTTGGCTCGTCCCGGCGGTCCAGGTGCTCGCCGCGAGCTCCTTGTACGTCTACGTCATCCACTGGCAGGTGCTCGAGCACCTCTGGGGAGCGCCCATCCCCGCGTTCCTCGGCTCGCTCGCGGTCGGTGTCGGCTACTGGTGGCTCTGGACCAAGGGCGCTCCCGCTGCCCGCCGCGCGCTGACGGCTGCCGCGAACGCGCGTTTGGCGCCGTGTCAGCAGCACCCCGGTGATGCAGAGCGCCCCACCGAGGAAGGTCAGCGCCGGTGGAACCTCTCCGAGCAGGACCCAGGCGACCAGGGTCGCGATGAACGGCACGAGGAAGGTCGTCAGCGTCAACCGGCCCGCGTCGCGGCGCGCCAGGACGAAGGCCCACAGGGAGAAGGCGACGGCAGTCGGGAAGATGCCCAGGTAGGCGATCCACAGGAGTGAGCTCGGGTCGGCCTCGCGCACGACGGTGACGAGCTCGCCCGACCACGGCAACAAGGTCACCACGCCGATGACGCACGCGAGGAACGTCACCTCGGGTCCGGGCAGCCGCCGGAGGAGCGGCTTCTGAGCCAGCACGCCGATCGCGTAGGTGACTGCTGCGGCCACGGCGAGCCAGACACCCAACCGGTCGCCGGACCCGCCGTTGGCGAAGCCGCGGGCGATGATGACGACGCCACCGAAGCCGATCACCATTCCGACGAGCAGCCACGGAGTCATGCGCTCGCCGAGGAAGACCGTGGCGAGCAGCGCGACGATGATCGGGCCGATCTGGACGAGCAGCGCGGCCGTGCCGGCGTCGATGCGGCGTTCGGCGTCGTTGAGGGCGAGGTTGTAGATGCCGAACCACGCCACGCCACAGAGGATGAGCAGGCCCCAGTCGCCGGGGCGCGGCCACGTGGGCGGCCGCCGGAAGACGAGGACGCCGAGGGCGAGGGTCGCGACGAGGAGTCGGCCCAGGGACAGGGCTCCGGGCGGGACGTCATGGCCCAGGTGTCGGATTGCGACGAAGGCCGACGCCCAGAGGACCAGCGTGATGCCCATGGCCGCGAGGACGACCCAGGTCGGGGCGCGGCTCGGGGTGGTCGGCAGCGGGGCGGAGCGGCCGGCGTCCGCGGTCTCGGTGGAGGACGAGCGTGCGGGCATGGTCATGGCACGACCGTAGGCATCGCGCGCGCCGGCGTCGTCCGAGTTTTCGCGACCGCGCCCGGCGACGCGGAGCAGGTGCCGGAGGACGGCGCGACGGTGGAGCCGGTCCGGACGCTGAGGTCGCGAAGGAGCCTCTCGTCGTCACGGTCGGGTCCGGACCCACCCGGGCGCCAGCCCGGCGTCGTGGAGGAACGCCGGTGCTGCGCCTGGAGGGCGACGACCAGAAGGCCGAGGAACACGAGGGGGATCAGGGAACGCATGGCAGAAATATGTCGCACGATCAATTCCGGCCACGAGTGGCAGAACCGACGATGTTCGCCAGATTCCTGCCACGTGTGTCAGACTCGCTGCATGTTGCGCTCGGTCGCCGTGATCCTCGAGGAGCCCGTCGCGCCGTTCGAGCTCGCCGTCCTCTGCGAGGTCTTCGGCATCGACCGGACCGAGGACGGTGTCCCCTCTTTCGACTTCCGGGTGTGTGCCGCTGACCCGACCCGAGTCCTCGCGACCAAGACCGGGATGGGTGTGGTCGCCACCCACTCCCTCGACGCAGCGCGGGACGCGGATCTCGTTGCCGTCCCGGGCGGCTCGGTGAACGGCCCGTCCCGCCCAGAGGTGCTCGAGATCCTCCGGGAGGCGGTCGACCGCGGCGCGCGCGTGCTCTCCGTCTGCAGCGGCGCCTTCTGGCTGGCCGAGGCCGGGCTCCTCGACGGCCGTGACTGTGCCACGCACTGGAAGTACGCGAACCTCCTCGCCACCCGGTTCCCCAGAGCGAGGGTCGACCTCGACGCCCTCTACGTGGACGACGGTCCGGTCCTGACTAGCGCCGGGACGGCTGCCGGGATCGACGCCTGTCTCTACCTCGTCGGTCAGGAGCTCGGCACCGACGTGGCCAACCGCATCGCGCGCCGCATGGTCGTGTCCCCGCACCGTGCGGGGGGCCAGCGCCAGTTCGTCGAGTCGCCGATGCCGGCCGAGCCGTCGGACGGCCTGCAGGGGCTGCTCGACTGGCTGCTCGAGCACCTCGACGAGGAGCACTCGATCCCGAGCCTCGCGGCGCGGGTGACGATGTCGGAGCGGACCTTTGCCCGGCGGTTCAGCCAGGAGGTCGGCACGACGCCGCACAAGTGGCTGACCGCCCAGCGCGTGCTGCGGGCGCGGCGGCTCCTCGAGACGACCACCCTCGACGTCGAGGGGATCGCCCGGGCCTGCGGCTTCGCGACCGCAGCCCTGTTGCGCACCCACTTCCAGAGGGAGGTCGGCCTGGCCCCCCTCCAGTACCGCAGGACCTTCGCCGGCCACGGGGCGCGGTCACCGTCCGGGCAGCCGCCGTGGAAGGCCTCGAGTGAACAGTCGATCGTGCTATCTACCGACGTATTGGCAGCACACTAGACGGGCATAGAACTCGTCATCGCCGGTTCCGTCGGTGGATCGCGGCGCTGAGCACGGTTGCGAAGCCGCACCACACGGCGTAGGGCACCAGGGCTCGGCCGGCCACCGGTTGGACGGCTGCCGCGCGCCGCGCCAGGTGGGCGCCGCTGGCCGTCAGGGCGGCAGCCTCGACGGCGGCGACACCCGGGCTCCGGCCCCTCCAGAAGATGACACTCCACCCCGCGTTGAGCACGAGGTTGCCCGCGAGCGCCGCCAGGAAGCGGTCCCGGGGTGATCCGGTCCTCGCCTCCGCCGGCTCTGCAGAACGGTCCAGCTCGGTGAGCACGGCCGCGGCGCTCGCGGCGATGTCGGCGTAGAGCAGGGTCCAGACGATGGGGAAGGCGGCCTTCGGCGGTTGCCACGCGGGCAGGTCGAGGTTGCGATACCAGCGCGAGTTGGGCTGGGTGGCAAGCGATCCCACCAGAGCCGTAGCTGTGACAGCACCAGCCGTGAGGGCGAGGTTGCGCAGGGCCGTGTCAGGAGGCGTCCCGTCCATGGCCCGCCGGACAGCCTCGTCGAAGCCGGTGAGGCCGGTCGGCACGGCGACGAGGTCGAGCAGGTCCGACTCCTTGGCGACGACCTCGTGGACGAGGCTGCCGACGAGAGGCTTGGCGATCCCGGCGCCGATCGGCGTGACCAGGCCGACCCAGTGGCTGGCGAGGCGGGGGGTCAGGACCGGGACGGTGACGACGAGTCGGCGCCGCAGGCCGGTCACGGCCGCGAACCGCTGGATCATCTCCCGGTAGGTCAGCACCTCCGGCCCCCCGATGTCGAAGGTCTGGTTGACGTCGGCCGGCAGGTCGGCGGCGCCGACGAGCAGCGTGACGACGTCGTCGACGGCGATCGGCTGGATCCTGTTGTCCAGCCACTTGGGAGCGACCATCGCGGGCAGGCGGGTGGCCAGGTAGCGCAGCATGTCGAAGGACACGGACCCGTCCCCGACGACGACGGCGGCCTGGAGGACCGCGGTGGGCACCCCGGAGTCGAGGAGGATGCGGCCGACCTCGACGCGGGACGCGAGGTGGGGCGAGAGCTCCTCGTCGTCCGGGTGGAGCCCGCCGAGGTAGACGATGCGCTGCACTCCCGCCGCGCGCGCCGCAGCGCCGAAGGCAGCAGCCGCCGCCCGGTCGCGCCTGGCGAAGCCGGGCTCGTCATCCATCGAGTGGACGAGGTAGTACGCAGCCCGTATGCCGCTGAGCGCCGTCTCGAGGCCGCCCCGGTCCGCGACGTCCCCCACGACGATGTCGACATCCCGAGCCCACGGCTGGCTGTCGAGCGAACCGGCCCGTCTGGTCAGGACGCGGATCTGCCAGCCCTCGGCGAGGAGCCGGGGAACCAGCTGTCCCCCGATGTAGCCGGAGGCGCCGGTGACGAGGACGGTCCGGTCGCTCGGCTGGTCGGGGGACTGGCCGGGGGACCGGTCGGAGGACTGGCCGGGGGACTGGTCGGCGGGGCTGGCCGCGGGGCTGGCGGTCATGGTTCACCTCACGAGGTCGAGGACGGGTGGGAGGAGCAGGAGCATTCCGGCCGACCACGTGATGTGGGTGATGACCGGTCCGAGGATCCCCCCGGTGACGCGGCGCTGCAGGGCGGTGACGAGGCCCACCACGGCCGCGGCGAGCACGAGCAGGGGGATGCCGCTGCCGACCGTCGTCAGCGCGTAGAGGACCGTGGTGACGGCGACGGCGTGCTTCGGGAGGGCCGCATAGAGGGCGCCGCGGAAGTACAGCTCCTCCGCCACGCCGTTGAGGACCGTGATCCCGAGCACCACGGGGAGGGAGCCGAAGCGGGCGTGGTCGAGCAGGTCGTCGACGGGTTCGCGCAGCACCGGGACCCGGGCCACGACGAGGGCACCGACGAGGAACACGGCGAGGAGCAGGCCGCCCAGGGCCAGCGACTGGACGACCGGGCGCTGCCGGGCACCCCGGCGGGTGTGGCCGAGCCCCAGCCGCAGGCGACCGGAGAGCACCGCACCCAGCGCCCACACGGCCGCCAGGGCCAGGGTCGCAGCGTAGAAGAGGGCGTCGCCGGGGCGGATCCGCAGCGCCCACGCGAGGACAGCGGCTCCGATGACGAGGCTGACGGCGACGACGAGCCGCCGTCGGAGCAGGGCCGCGGGAGGATCCGGTTGTGGGGCCGCGACGGGCCGCACCAGCGCCGCGTCGATGAACGCCCGCAGCTCGGCCACCGGGCCTCGCACCACGTCACCTCCTGGACAGCTCGTAGCGGGTCAGGGCTTCCCTGCGCTCGGCGTCGTGGTCGACCACACGGCGGGGATACCCATGGTCGTACCCATTCGGGCGGTCCCACGGCTCGTGCACTGCGGGACCCTCGAGGTGCCTCAGCTCGGGCACCCATCGCCGCACGTACTCCCCGTCGGGGTCGAAGCGGTGCGCCTGTCGCACCGGGTTGAGCACCCGGAAGTAGGGCGCGGCGTCGGTCCCGGTGCCGGCCACCCACTGCCAGCCGTGGCTGTTCGAGGCGATGTCGCCGTCGAGCAGGTGGTCGAGGAAGTGCCGCGCGCCGACCGGCCATCGGACGTGGAGGTCCTTGGTCAGGAAGCTCGCCGTGATCATCCGCAGGCGGTTGTGCATCCACCCCTCACCGAGGAGCTGGCGCATCCCGGCGTCGACGATCGGGTAGCCGGTCCGGCCCTGCCGCCAGGCGTCGACGAGCCGATCCGTCTCGGGGTCGGAGTCGTAGGGCATCCGGCTGAGCTCGGGCCGCAGGTCCTGCCACGCCGACTCGGGCCGGTGCCAGAGGACGTCGGCATAGAACTCCCGCCAGGCCAGCTCCGTGACGAACGTGCCCGCGCCCGTGGTCCTGCCGTCGGGGTGGCTGGCGATGTCGGCGAGCAGGGTCCGAGGGTGGATCTCGCCGTACTTCAACGGGATCGACATCCGGCTGGTGACGTCGAGGTCGGGGCGGTCGCGGTCGTGGCCGTAGCCGGCCAGACGGCCGTCGGCGAGGAAGTCGAGCCACCGCTGCCGCGCCGACACCTCGCCGGCCAGGCCGACCGAGCTGACTCCGGCGACCGCCGGCAGCGCGACTCCGTCGACGTCTCCGTCGAACCACGGGATCCGCAGCGGGGGGACGGCCGGCGGCGGGGACCCGCGGTCGCGCCAGGCCCGGGCGAACGGGGTGAAGACGCGGTAGGGCGCCCCGGCCTGCGTGACGAGGAGACCGGGCCCAGCGGCATACGGCGTCCCGGTCGCGACGAGGCGACGACCCTCGGCTCCCAGCGCCGCCTCGACCGCAGCATCCCGCCGGCGCCCGAAGGGCGTCGTCTCCCGCGTCACGTGGACGGTCCCGGCGCCGACCTCACGGGCGAGCGCGGGGACGACCTCGACCGGGTCGCCGGTGCGGACGACGAGGCGTCCCTCGAGGGACTCGGCGAGCGCCCGGACCGAGGCGACGAGACGCCGTGACCGGGGTCGGTGAGCCGTCAGGAGGCGGGGGTCGAGGACGAAGACGGGGAGCACCGACGCCCCGGCGTCCAGCGCGGCGAGCAGCGCCGGGTGGTCCGACAACCGCAGGTCCCGCCGGAACCAGAGCACCGAGACCGTCACGCCCGCGCACCTCGTGAGGTGAGGGCCGTCCACACTCTCCCGGGGACGATGCGGGCCACACCCGCCGCCAGGGCCATCCGCTTGGGGAACACGATGTTCTCGTGCCCACGCTCGAGCCCGTCAGCGATGCTCCGCCCCGCCTCGTCGGCCTCGATGAGGAACGGCATCGGGAAGTCGTTGACCGAGGTCATCTCGGTGCGGACGAACCCCGGAGCGACCGTCGTGACTTGGACTCCCTTGGGCGACAGGGAGGCCCGTAGTCCTTCGAGCAGGTTCAGCTGCGCCGCCTTGGTGGCGCCGTAGGCCTCCGACCCGGCCAGCCCGCGGTAGCCGGCCACGGAGGCGATGCCCACGACGTGGCCGCGGTGCTGCGCGACGAACCCGGGCACCACGGCCCCGAGCACGTTGTTCAGGCCGAGCAGGTTGACCTCGACGTGGCGGGCGAAGACGTCACGGTCCCACGCCGCGGCGTCGAACTGCTTCCAGTAGCCGGCGCTGTGGACCACGATGTCGAGGCCGGCGAGGCGCTCGCGGACGGCTGCTGCCGCCGCGTCGACGGCGGCCGAGTCGGTGACGTCGACCGGCACGGTCGTCATGGCACCCGCGGAGACGTCCTCCAGCTCGGCGGTCCGCCGCCCGCTGATGGCGACGTCGGCGCCGCGGCGGACGAGCTCCCGGGCCAGCTCCGCCCCGATCCCGCTCGATGCACCGACGACCCAGACCTTCTGCCCCGCGAGCGGTGCCCTCATGTCGCGTCCCGGGCAGCGTCGGCGTGCCCGGCGACGCCACGCAGACCGGGTCCCTGCCGCTCGAGCCGGATCTGGGCCACGTCGAGGTAGCCGGACGCGAAACCCGCCTCGCAGTAGGCGAGGTAGAACTCCCACTTGCGCCGGAACGTCTCGTCGAAGCCCAGGCGCTGGACCTCGGGCCACTGCTCGACGAAGGTGGCGCGCCAGCGCCGCAGGGTCTCGGCGTAGTCGTGGCCGAAGCCGTGGACACCCGTCACCCGCAGCTGGGTCTCGCGGCCCGTGACGTCGCGGATGGCGCGCAGGCTGGGAATGAGGCCGCCGGGGAAGATGTGCTTCTGGATCCAGCCGTAGGAGCGACGGGTGACGAGGTAGCGGTCGTGGGACATGAGGATGGCCTGGATGGCGACCGTCCCGCCGGGCGCGAGGAGGCCCTCGATCGCTCGGAAGTAGGTGGGCCAGTACTCCTCGCCGACGGCCTCGATCATCTCCACGGACACGATCGCGTCGTAGCTGCCGCGCGCCTCGCGGTAGTCCTCGAGGCGGATGTCGACGCGGTCGCCGACGCCGGCTGCGTCGGCGCGCTGACGCGCGAGCGCGGCCTGCTCCCGCGAGAGCGTCAGGGTCGTCACCCGGGCGCCTCGCTGCGCAGCCTCGATGGCCAGCGTCCCCCAGCCCGTGCCGATCTCGAGGAGCTGGGTGCCCTCGCCGACGCAGGCCTCGTCGAGGATAGCGCGCACCTTGCGCAGCTGGGCGTCCTCGAGGGTCTGGTCCTCGAGCGGGATGGTCCGGTCGAAGAGGGCGGAGCTGTAGGTGAGTGTCTCGTCGAGGAAGGCGGCGAAGAGCTCGTTGGACAGGTCGTAGTGCGCCTCGATGTTCCGCCGGGACCCGGTGAGCGTGTTGCGTTGGTCGCGCGGGATGGCGCGGTCGACGACCTGCCGGAGGGCGACCCAGTGGCGCGGGATCGCCGTCGTGAGACGCTCGGCGAAGGGTCGGAGCACGTCCGCGAGGTCGGTCCCCGGCGCGGCGCGCCAGTCCCCGGCCATGTAGGCCTCCCCGATCCCGATCTTCGGGTGGTGGGCGAGGCGCTCGAAGAAGTCGGAGGGTCGGCGCAGCTCGACCGCGGGCCGTATGCCGCTGGGCTCGCTCCCGCTCGCGGGTGCCCTCCGCAGCGGAGTGCCGTCCGGGAGGAGGACGTCGACGGGAACGCGGTCGAGGACCTGCTCGAAGATCGTGCGGGCCAGCTTGGCCTGCAGCCGGATCGGCGCGAGCGTGGGAAGGACGGGCTGGGGCTGGATCGTGGTCATCGGACTGCCTCCTCCAGGCGGTTTGGTCGGGGTACCACGGGCAGGCGCCGCAACCACAGTCGCACACCGTGCCACCGGATCAGGGCCGTGACGCGGTGGGTCATCAGCGCGTGCCGGGCCGCGGTCGAGACGAGGGCCCGGCCACTCGCCGGTGTCGGGGTGCCCGTCACCGCCGCGTCGAGAACCGTGTGGCCGTCCCTGGTCAGTCGGATCGCCACGGCGACGCGCTGCTCGTCGAGGATGAGACGCACCTCGTACGAGCCGGAGACGTCGTTGAACGGGGAGACGTAGAAGGCCTTGTCGACGACGGCGCGCCCGTCGTCGTCGACGTCGACGAGGTAGGCGTGCCTGCCTCGGTAGGTGTTGTGCACCTCCAGGACAGCCGCCACGAGCCGGCCGTCGGGGGCCAGGCACCAGAAGACGGTGAGCGGGTCGAAGACGTGGCCGAGGGAGCGCGCGTGCGCCAGCATGAGGACTCGGGCCCGGGCCGGGAGCGCGACGCCGCGCGCGGCGAGGAACCGGTCGAGGTCGCCGCGGATCCCCCCGCCCAGCCGCCCGCCGTCGAGGTGGTCGGCCGGCTCGAAGCGGGCGAGCAGGGAGAGCGGCCACGGCAGGCGCGGCAGGGCGTCGAGGTCCACCAGCCACTGGTAGTGCCGGTGTCGGAAGCGGTGCGTCAACGGCGTCCGGCGCGTGTGCGTGACGACCCCCTCGACGAGGCTCGGAACTGCTGGCGGGGCGATGGTGGTGCTCACCAGGAGGCTCCGAACGACTCTGCCGCCTCGACGCCGGAGCGGCAGCCGTCCTCGTGGAAGCCCCAGCCGAGGTGGGCCCCGGCGAAGGCCAGGCGCTCACCCCCGGCGGAGCGCAGCCGGCCCGCGGCGGCGACCGCCTCACTCGTGAAGATCGGGTGCTCGTAGGACATGTCGGCCGTGACCGCCGCGGGGTCCACGTGGGTGCCGGGGTCCAGGGTGACGACGTGGTCCTCGGTGCCGTCGAGGCCCTGCAGACGGTTCATCCAGTAGCTGACCGTGACCTGGGGGCTCGGCGCGTCGCAGGAGCGCATCCGGTAGTTCCACGCGGCCCGGGCCTGCCGGGCCCGCGGCAGCACCGACGAGTCCCGGTGGAGCCAGACGGTGTTGCGGGAGTACCGGATGGCCGCGAGGTCCTCCTTCTCCTGCGGGGTGGCATCCGCGAGCAGGTCCAGGGCCTGGTTGGCGTGGGTGGCGACGACGACCCGGTCGAAACGCTCGGGGGCGGCGTCGCCGACGCGCACGTCGACGCCGTCGTCGTGGCGCTCGACCGCGGTGACGGGGGCTGAGCGGCGCACGTCGGGCAGCCGGGAGACGAGGCGGTCGACGTAGGTGGCCGACCCGCCGACGACGGTGCGCCACTGGGGCGAGCCGCTCACCGTGAGCATGCCGTGGTGGTCGAGGAACTGGAAGAGGTGACGCGCCGGGTACGTCGCGGCGTCGAGGTCGCCGCACGACCAGACCGTCGCGACGAGGGGGATGGCGAAGTGGCGCACGAAGTAGCGGGAGAAGCCGCCGTCGCGCAGGAACTCGCCCCACGTCGGCTCCGTCGAGGGGTCGGCGAGGAGCCGTCGGGCCGCCCGGTGGAACCGGGGGACCTCGGTGAGCAGCCGCACATACCGCGGGTCCGCGGCGCGCCACGGCTGGGCGAGGATGCCCGGGAGGCCTCGGCCGCCGGCGTAGGAGAGACCGCACCCCTCGCATGTGATGCTCATGCTCATCTCGGTGGGGCGGGTCTCGACGTCGAGCTCGTGGAAGAGCCGGAGCAGGTGGGGGTAGGTGCGCTCGTTGTGGACGATGAACCCGCTGTCGACCCGGAGCGGGCTCTGGCCGGCCGGGCCGGTGGCGGGGACGGTGTGGGTGTGCGCGTGCCCGCCGACCCGCTGGTCCGCCTCGAAGAGGGTGACTGCGTGACTGCGGGCGAGGACGTGGGCCGCGGTCAGGCCGGCGACGCCTGATCCGACGACGGCGACCGTCGGCTGCCGGTTCTCGTTCATGGGGGTCTCCCTCAGGTGCTCGTGGAGGTGGGGTTCCCCTCACGTGTGACTCAATGTAAAGTCTCTGTATAAAGTTTGTCAAAGGTTAGTAGAAGGAGAGTGCCATGCAGTTCGTTCGCACCGTGACCGTCAGCCAGCCCGCCGACCGGGTCTTCGCCTATCTGTCCGACTTCACGACGACCACCGAGTGGGATCCCGCCACCGTCACGACCGAGCGCATCTCGGGGACCGGCGGGGTCGGCACGCGGTATCGGAACGTCTCTCGGTTCATGGGGCGTGACGCCGAGGTGAGCTACGTCGTCACCGAGCTCGAGCCCGGCCGGCGCATCGTCCTTCGCGGAGCCAACGACAGCCTGGTCGCCCACGACGACATGACCGTGGAGGGCGACTCCCGGGAGGCGACCGTCACCTACTCCGCGACCTTTGACCTCAAGGGCTACCGGAGGATCGCTGCTCCGTTGCTCGCGCCGGCGCTCAAGCGCCTGGTCGACAACGGCGCCCACGGACTGCGCCACTCCCTGCAGGGGCTCTGAGCGCACTTCGGTGCCGCCGGAGACCTAGACTGCACAAACCATGTACACCATCAAGCGCGCCGCAGAGCTGACCGGCATCAGCCTGTCGACCCTCCGGGCCTGGGAGCGGCGTTACGGCGTCGTCAGCCCCGCTCGCACCGACGGCCGCTACCGCCTGTACTCCGCCGAGGACCTGCAGGCCCTCGGCATCATGTCGTCGCTCGTCAACGAGGGGTGGTCGGCGCGCGAGGCTGCCGCGGAGACGAAGGCCCGCGTCTCGGGCGGTGGGCGCCGACAGGGCCCGCTGTCGGAGGTCGCGGCCGGCCCGTTGCCCCGGCGGGAGCCGCCGCTCCCCGGTGTCGACGACCTCGTCCGGGCTGCCGGGAGGCTCGACACCGTCGCGGTCTCGGAGATCCTCGACGAGGCCTTCAGTCGCGCCCGTTTCGAGCGGGTGGTCGACGACTGGCTGATGCCCGCGCTCGTCGTCATCGGCGACAGCTGGGCCGACGGCAGGATCTCCATCGCCGGGGAGCACCTGCTCAGCTATGCCGTCCAGCGGCGTCTCGCGGCTGCCTACGAGGCGGCCGGGGCCAGGGCGACCGGCCCGATCATCACCCTCGGCCTGCCCCCTGGTGCGCGGCACGAGCTCGGCGTCCTCGCCTTCGCCGTGGCCCTCCGGCGGGCCGGGTTCTCGACGGCCTACCTGGGGGCAGACCTACCGGCGGGGGACTGGGCGACGGCAGTGGTGGCGCGCGGGGCCGCGGCGGTGGTGCTCGCGGTGCCGCGGGCCGCAGATGTGGTCCCGGCCCGCCAGGTGTGTGCGGAGCTGGGCGCGGCCCATCCGGATCTCGTCGTCTTCATGGGCGGCGCGATGCAGGACGACGTGGGGGTCGGGTCGGTGCCCCTGGGCCACGACATGCGTGGGGCCATCGAGCTCGTGGACTCGACCCTGTCCGCGCGGCGCCCGGCCGGGGGTTGGCAGCCGGGCGCCGGCGGTTCAGGCGAGCCTCAGCACCAGGGGTAGACGAAGAGGCTCGAGGAGCCGGCCCGGTGGTCGGCCAGGATGACGGACAGCGGCAGCGGGTCCGGCAGGGCCGACACGTCGGTCGTCGCCCGCGGAGCGACGCCGAGGCCGACAGCTGTCGCGATGGGCAGGCCGCCCCGCGCGACGTCGTCCATGAGACGGGCCTCGATGAGCGTCTTGAGGCCGGCCTGCTGGCACGCGGTGTCAGGTGCCGCCGAGGCGGGGACGGCGGTGGCGACGGCGCCCAGCGAGGCGACAGCGGCCGCGGCGAGGGTGGCGGTGAGCTTCTTCATGGGAACTCCTTGAGGTTGTGGCTCGGTGGGAATCCCATTGTGCGGCCATCTGCACAAGGTCTGTCAAGTGTTTGTGCAATGTCGGTCCACCTTGAGTGACGTGCCAGGCGGCGCGTCCGACACGAATCGGGCCCCGGCCCGATCGGTGGTGGCCGGTCGCACATGCTGACGACACGAACCGGGCCCCGGCCCGTTCGGTGGTGGCCAGCTGGTCGGGGAGCGCACGCCTCAGGCGGCCGGGAGGGTGCGACCAGCGAGGGAGGCCGGCGCGCCTGGCCGGCCCAGCGGCATACGGTGTCCTGTCACGACGGGCCGACGGCTGGAGGCCCGGCCGCGCCCGGACGGCACTGCCGTCGGCGCGAGGGTCATCGACCCGTCGTGGTGGGAGCCGGGCGCCACAGGGCTCGAGGCGCCGGGACCGTTGTCGTATGCCGCTGGGCGGGGATGGCTGCCGCGGGTCGGCATGCGCAGTCCTCAGGGGCCCGATCAGAGCACGGCCTGCAGCGTGACGAAGCCATAGCCCCGCGCCCGCAGCGCGTCGATCATCCGGGGAAGGGCGTCGGCGTCGAGTGTCGAGCCGTCCTCGGGGTGCGCCCCCACGTGCATGAGGACGATCTCACCGGGGACGGCCGCGTCCAGCACCCGGCCGACCACGGTCGAGACCGTCTGGCCGCCCGACGTCCCCTTCCAGCCCAACGTGTCGACGGTCCACCGGAAGGGCACGTAGCACTCCGAGTTGACCACGGCGATGGTGTGCGTCGAGACCGCGCCGAACGGGAAGCGGAAGTACGGCCGGGGGTCCTGACCGGTCACGGCCCTGAGCCGGCTCTCCGCACCGTTGACCTCGACCCGGATCCGGGTGTCGGAGAGGGTCGTCAGGTCGGGGTGGTTGTAGGTGTGGTTCCCGATCGGGTACTTCGCCATCGCCCGGGCGCTGTCCGGGAAGGCGTCGACGAAGTCACCGGTGAGGAAGAAGGTCGCCGGGACGTCCCGTCTGGCCAGCGTGGCGAGGATCGAGGCCACCCCGTCGTTGCTCGCGCCCGCATCGAAGGTGAGCGCGACGACCTTGCGGTCGGTCGGCACCCTCGTCAGGTCACGGCCGAGCAGGCCGTCGGGGATCGAGCAGGCCACCGGGCGCGGGGAGGAGGTGGTGGTCGGACGGGGGGTCGTCGGCGGAGGAGTCGGCGTCGTGGGGGACGACGTGGGTTTCGGCTTCGGCGTGGTGGGCTGGGAACTGGTGGGCCCGGATCTGGTGGGCCCGGATCTGGTGGGCTCGGACCTGGTGGCGGTCGACGAGGACGGTGCACGTGTCCGGGGCTGCGTCGCCGACGTGGTCGGCCGCGGCGCGGGTGTCGACACCGACGGCGGAATGGAGGACGAGGCGCTCGCGGACGTGGTCGGCCGAGGGAGCGTCGGGCTCGTGGATGACGGCTGCCCGAGAGGATCAGGGCCAGGTCCCCCGCAGGCGGCGAGGAGCAGGCTCGCAGCCAGGCTCGCTGCCGCGAACCAGCGGGACCGGGGCCGGTGGAGTGTGGCCATGGCGCCTTCTTCCTACTCCTCCAGTTGACGCCCGTCCTCACCCGCTGGTTGACAGCTGTGGCACACGGCACGCGTCTCGTGCGTCACACCGCGACGGGACGGTACGTTCGGCACGTGAGCGACGGACGGGAGTCGGCGTGGCGCCGGTTCGCGCCCGGGCTGGGCGTCCTCGTCACCTATGACCGCGCCTGGCTGCGCGGCGACGTCCTCGCCGGCGTCACCGTCTCGGCCTACCTCATCCCGCAGGTGATGGCCTATGCCGAGGTGGCGGGACTGCCCGCCATCACCGGGATCTGGGCGTGCGCCCCGGCTCTCGTCGTCTACGCGCTGCTCGGTTCCTCACGGCAGCTGTCGGTCGGCCCGGAGTCGACGACCGCCCTGATGACCGCTGCGGGGGTCGGCGCGCTGGCCGGGGCGGCCGGGGCCGGCCGCCACGCCGAGCTGGCCGCGTTGCTCGCCCTGGCCGTCGGCGTGGTCTGCGTGCTCGCCTGGCTCGTCCGGCTCGGCTTCCTCGCGGAGCTGCTGTCCAAGCCGGTCCTCGTCGGCTACATGGCCGGCATCGCCGCGCTGATGATCGTCAGCCAGCTCGGCAAGATCACCGGGATCGACGTGGAGGGTGGCTCGTTCCTCGAGGAGGTCGGCTTCACCGCGACGCATCTCGAGCAGGTGCACTGGCCGACCCTCGCGATCGCCCTCGGTGTTCTCGCGCTGCTGCTCGCCTTCGGTCGCTGGGCGCGGCGGTGGCCCGGGCCGCTCATCGCGATGCTCGGTGCCGCGGCCCTCGTCCAGGCCCTCGGCCTTGCCGACGAGGGCGTCGCGGTGGTCGGGGAGGTGCCCAAGGGCCTGCCTCCGTTCGGCCTGCCCCGGCTCGACGACGTGGAGATCTGGGCGCTGCTTCCTGCGGCCATCGGCGTCGCCGTGGTGGCCTACAGCGACAACGTGCTCACCGGACGTGCCTTCGCGCTCAAGCGCCGCGAGACGATCGACAGCAACCAGGAGTTCGTCGCACTCGGGGCCGCCAACATCGCCTCGAGCCTGGCGTCCGGGTTCCCGGTCAGCTCGAGCGGCAGCCGGACCGTCCTCGCCGACGCCATGGGCGCGCGGACCCAGCTGCACTCGTTGGTCTCCGTCGGCGTGCTCGCGGCGACGATGTTCTGGCTCGGGCCGGTCCTCGCCGCCTTCCCCACCGCGGCCCTCGGCGGCGTCGTCGTCTACGCCGCGCTGCGCCTCGTCGACGTGGCCGAGCTGCGCCGGATCACCGGGTTCCGGCACAGCGAGCTGGTCCTGTCCCTGTCGACGACCGTCGCCGTGCTCGTCTTCGGCGTGCTGCCGGGCATCGGCGTCGCGATCGTGCTGTCGGTGCTCGACCTGCTCCGCCGCATCGTCCACCCGCACGACGGTGTCCTCGGCTACGTGCCGAACGTCGCCGGCATGCACGACATCGACGACCACTCCAACGCCGTGCAGGTGCCGGGCCTCGTCGTCTACCGCTACGACTCGCCGCTCTTCTTCGCCAACTCGCACGACTTCGTCCGTCGGGCGCTGGCGGCGGTGGGTGACTCCCAGCGGGTCGCGCCGGTGGAGTGGTTCCTGCTCAACGCCGAGGCCAACACCGAGGTGGACCTCACTGCCGTCGACGCCCTCGAGACCCTGCGCCTGTCGCTGGAGGAGGAGGGCATCCGCTTCGCGATGGCTCGCGTCAAGCAGGACATGCGTGAGCCCCTCGAGGCTGCCGGCTTCGTCGACAAGGTGGGCGCGGACCTCATCTTCCCGACCCTGCCGACCGCGGTCGCGGCCTACGCGACCTGGTACGAGCAGACCCACGGGCACCCGCTCGAGGGAGTCGACATCCCGCCCGTCCCGCCCCAGCCGAAGCACCCCGAGCGCTAGCGCACCCGCCGCCCCGTGGCCAGCGCGATCCCGATGGCGACGACGAGCGCTCCGAGGCCGACCCGTTCCGAGAGGCGCCCGGCGCGTGCGATGTCGTATGCCGCTGGGCTCGGTCCCGTTCCCAGCGTCCCCCGGTCCTCGGCGCGGCCCTCGTAGACGTTGGTCCCTCCCAGCGTCACGCCGAGGACGCCGGCGAAGGCCGCCTCGACGACGCCGCCGTTGGGGCTCGGGTGGGCCGGAGCGTCGTGGCTGATCGCGTCCCTGGCGCGGGACACGGCGAGCGAGTCCCCGTCGACCGCGGCCCCGGTCAACGCTGCCCCAGCCGCGACGCGGGCGGGAACCCAGTTGACGAGGTCGTCCAGTCGGGCTGCGGCCCAACCGAATTCGCGGTAGCGCGTGGTGCGGTGGCCGACCATGGCGTCGAGGGTGTTGATGGCGCGGTATGCGAGCAGACCCGGGATGCCCAGGGCGCCACCCCACAGGAGCGGTGCGACGACGGCGTCGGAGGTGTTCTCGGCGAGCGACTCGACGCAGGCCCGCGCGATGCCGCGCTCGTCGAGGCGGGTCGCGTCGCGCCCGACGAGGTTGCGCAGCCGGGCGCGCGCGGCCGCGAGGTCGTCCGCGGCCAGGTGCTCGCTGAGCGCGGCTCCCTCACGGACGAGTGAGCGCCCGCCGAGCACGGCCCACGTGGCCGCCGCAGTCGCTAAGGCATGCGCCAGTGGCGAGCGCCGCGTCGCCCGCTCGGCCACCAGCCCGAGGGCGGCGGTGGAGCCGACCAGCAGCGCGACGTGCCTGACCCCGGCGGCGCGCCCGGCGGCATACGTCCGCATCTCGGCGGCGGCTGCGGCGGCCCCGAAGCCGGCCACCGGGTGCCATCGTCTCGGGTCGCCGAGCAGCCGGTCGGCCGCGAAGCCGACGGCCAGCCCGATCGCTCTCGACCCGACGTCACCGGTCACTGCGGTCCCTCCTGTCGCCGCGGGAAGTCTGCCAGATCCGTGGGGGTGTTCCGCAGGGGCGGACGGCGTGGGCACGTCGCCCGCCCGCTGTGGCACAGTGGCGCCGTGAGCGCACCCGACAGCGTCGCCGAGACACCGGTGTTCTTCCTCGCCGGTGGCACGGGCATCTCCGCCGAGACGCTGGGCAACCTCATGCTCAACCAGTTCCCGACGGTCCGCTTCCGGCGCCGCAAGATCCCGTTCATCACGACTGCGGACGTGGCCCGCCAGGTCGTCGCGGAGATGGATGCGGCGATGACCCCCTCCGTCACCCCTCTCGTCTTCTCGACCGTCGCCGACGAGGAGGTCCGCACCGAGCTGCAGAAGACGCGGTGCGCCTTCATCGACCTCTTCGGCTCGCACCTCGACGCGATCGAGCGGGTCCTCCACGTCAACGCCAGCCACAACCGCGCCGGCCTGCACGGCCTCGGTGACCCGCGCCGCTACGAGCAGCGGATGAAGGCCATCGAGTACGCCATGGAGCACGACGACGGCCAGAGCCTGCGCAACCTCGCCCAGGCCGAGCTGATCCTCGTCGCGCCGTCCCGCTGCGGCAAGACGCCGACGTCGATGTACCTCGCCCTCCAGCACGGCATCAAGGTGGCCAACTACCCCCTCGTCGAGGAGGACTTCCAGTCGAACCACCTGCCTCGGCCGATCCGGCCGTACGCCGACCGGTGCTTCGGCCTCGTCTCGACCCCCGCCCGACTCAGCCAGGTCCGCAGCGAGCGCCGGCCCGGCTCCACGTACGCGTCGCTGGCCCAGTGCAGCTACGAGCTGCGCCGGGCGGACGCGCTCTACCGAGCCCACCGGATCCCCTCGATCAACTCCGCGTCGATGTCGGTCGAGGAGATGGCTGCCGTCATCATGCAGACCCGGCACATGAGCAACCTCGCCTAGCGGGACGGGCCGCCCGTCACCACCGGCCCACCTGCGCTGCCCGTCACCGCCGACGAAAGGACACACACATGACCGCCAACATCCGCTGGTTCCGCGAGCTGGGGCTCGCCGACGTCGACTCGGTGGGCGGCAAGAACGCCTCCCTGGGGGAGATGGTCCAGCACCTGTCGAAGGCGGGGGTGTCCGTCCCCGACGGCTTCGCGACGACCGCGGACGCCTACCGGAGGTTCCTCTCGCACGAGGGCCTCGCCGACCGGATCAACGCGCTGCTCGACGACCTCGACGTCGACGACGTCCGACGACTCGCCGAGGTCGGCCGCGAGATCCGCGACGCCGTGGAGTCGCAGCCCTTCCCGGCGGACCTCGAGGCGGAGATCCGCGGTGCCTACGACGAGCTCGTCGCCGCTGCCGGCACCGACGACGTCTCGTGGGCGGTGCGGTCGAGCGCCACCGCAGAGGACCTGCCCGACGCCTCCTTCGCCGGGCAGCAGGAGACCTTCCTCAACATCAGCGGGATCGACAACATCCTCCACGCGATCAAGCTCGTCTTCGCCTCGCTCTACAACGACCGGGCGATCGCCTACCGCGTCCACAGCAACTTCGACCACTCGGTCGTCGCGCTGTCCGCCGGCGTCCAGCGGATGGTCCGCTCGGACATCGGCGCCTCGGGCGTCATGTTCACCATCGACACCGAGTCCGGCTTCCCCGACGCCGTCTTCATCACGAGCGCCTATGGCCTCGGCGAGGGCGTTGTCCAGGGGGCGGTCAACCCCGACGAGTACTACGTCTACAAGCCGGCGTTGCGCGCCGATCGGCCCGCGATCCTCAAGCGGGGTATCGGGGCCAAGGCGACGAAGATGGTCTACACCCAGGACGCGTCGGTGGGCCGGACGACCGAGTTCGTCCCCGTCGACCCGGCCGACCAGGCGCGGTTCAGCCTGAGCGACGACGAGGTCACCGAGCTGGCCCAGCACGCGGTGCGGATCGAGGAGCACTACGGCCGCCCGATGGACATCGAGTGGGCGCGCGACGGCGTCGACGGCCGGATCTACGTGCTCCAGGCGCGGCCCGAGACGGTCAAGTCGAGGGCCGGCTCGTCGACGCTGCGTCGCTTCCGGATGAACGAGCGCGGCCCGGTGGTCGCCGAGGGCCGCGCCATCGGCCAGAAGGTGGGGTCCGGCTCGGTCCGGGTGCTGACGGACGTCGCGTCGATGCACGAGTTCCAGCCCGGTGAGGTGCTCGTCGCCGACATGACCGACCCCGACTGGGAGCCGATCATGAAGCGCGCGAGCGCGATCGTCACCAACCGGGGCGGCCGCACCTGCCACGCCGCGATCATCGCCCGCGAGCTCGGCATCCCCGCCGTCGTCGGCTCCGGCAACGCCACCACCGCCCTGGCCGACGGCCACGAGGTGACCGTGTCGTGCGCCGAGGGGGACACCGGCTTTGTCTACGAGGGCCTGCTCGACTACAGCGTCGACGAGACCGCCCTCGAGGAGATGCCCGACGTCCCGGTCAAGATCATGATGAACGTCGGCACCCCCGAGCAGGCTTTCGAGTTCTCCCGCCTGCCGCACCGCGGCATCGGCCTGGCCCGCCTCGAGTTCATCATCAACCGGCAGATCGGGATCCACCCCCGCGCCCTCCTCGAGCTCGACGACCAGCAGCCCGAGGTGAGGGAGCAGATCGAGCAGCTCATCGGCGCCTACGCCGACCCGCGGGACTACTTCGTCAAGCGGCTGAGCGAGGGCATCGCCATGCTCGCCGCGGCCTTCGCGCCAGAGCCCGTCATCGTGCGGATGTCCGACTTCAAGTCCAACGAGTACGCCGGCCTGCTCGGCGGCGACCGCTACGAGCCGCACGAGGAGAACCCCATGCTCGGCTACCGTGGCGCCGCCCGCTACGTGTCCGAGAGCTTCGTGGAGTGCTTCGCGATGGAGTGCGAGGCGTTGAAGTACGTCCGCGACGAGATGGGTCTGACCAACGTCAAGGTGATGATCCCGTTCGTGCGCACCGTCTCGGAGGCCAAGGCCGTGATCGACCTCCTCGGTCAGCACGGCCTGCGCCGCGGGGAGAACGACCTGCAGGTCATCATGATGTGCGAGATCCCCTCGAACGCCGTCAACGCCGACGAGTTCCTCGAGCACTTCGACGGCTTCTCGATCGGCTCGAACGACCTGACCCAGCTGACCCTCGGGGTCGACCGGGACTCGTCGCTCGTGGCCGGCTCCTTCGACGAGCGGGACCCTGCGGTGAAGAAGCTGCTCAGCATGGCGATCCGGGCCTGCCGGCAGCAGGGCAAGTACGTCGGGATCTGCGGCCAGGGCCCCTCGGACCACCCCGACCTCGCCGAGTGGCTCCTCGACGAGGGCATCGAGTCGATGTCGCTCAACCCGGACACCGTCGTCGACACGTGGCTGCGCCTCGCCAAGCACGCAGGCTGAGCCCGGCACCCACGCAGACGCCCGCGCGGTCCCAGCCCAGCGGCATACGGCATGGTCCGTATGCCGCTGGGCTCGCCGCCGCTGGGGTGCTCAGTCCTCCCGGCGGAAGGTGAGCAGGTAGTCGCCGGTGAAGTCGTGCGGGAGGGTGTCCCAGTGGACGACGGTCTCGCCCTGGAAGGGCAGGACGGCGCCGACCGCCCGAGCGACGTCCCAGGCGAGCGCAGTGGTGTGCCCGGCATGGCGGATGTTGGCGACGTTGAGCACGAGGTGCCCACCGGGACGGAGCAGCCGACGGATCGTCCGCGCGATGGCGGCCAGGTCTGCGAGGTAGGTCTGGTAGCTGCCCGCGACCAACGTGTAGGCGCTCAACGGGTCGACGGGGTGGGCGTTGGCCGTCATGTAGGGCGGCGACGAGAGGCAGAGCGCCACGGGCTCCGACCCGTCGGGGAGGAGCCGGTGCAGCCCACGGGCGTCGCCCTCGATGACCGTCGCTCGAGGGACCCGCGCCCGGATCAGCTCCACTCGCTCGGGGAGCAGCTCGACCCCGAGCACCCGGCGGCCGAGCCGGTCCGCGACCGACAGGGTGGTCCCGAACCCGGCGAACGGGTCGAGCACGAGGTCGCCCGGCTGCGTGAGACGCTCGACCACCTCGGCGGCGATGTGCTCGGTGAAGTGGACGTCCTCGTCGGCGCCGGCGACCCGCTCGGCCGCGAGCTCGGACGCGGTCGCGGTGAGGTAGGCCGGCAGGCTCGGGTCCGGGCTCAGTTCGTGACCACCTCTCCGCCTGCCTGCTGCCAGGCGCCGATGCCCCCGCCGAGGTGGTACGCGGAGGTGAAGCCGGCGCCCTGCATCAGCTGGAGGGCCGCTGCCGAGCGGTTGCCCGACCGGCAGTACACGGCGTAGGGCGCCTTGGGGTCGAGCTGCGCGATCCGGGCCGCGAAGTCGGGGCTCTGCACGTCGATGTTCACCGCCCCCGGCAGGTGGCCCTCGGCGAACTCGGCCGGGGTCCGCACGTCGAGGATGGTCGTGCCCTCGCGCTTCGCTGCCGCGGCGAAGTCGGCCGCGGAGAGCTCGGCGCCGGGTGCCGGTGCGGCAGCCGCGGCGGAGGCGGACGAGAGGGTGACGGCGTCGTCCGAGCCGCAGGCGGCGACGGAGGTGACGGCGACGAGCGCGAGCAGGGCGCCGGCGAGACGACGACGGTGTGACATGGCTGAGCTCCTGACGAGGTCGGGGTCGCAGGCCCATTGTGGATCAGTGTCCGGGGCCGAGCGGGCGCGGGGCCAGGCCAAAGATACCCCAGGGGGTATGACGCACCCAATCGAGGAGGAGGCCTTCCGCTGATCCTCGGCCGTCGGCTGCCCCAGCACCGATGGTGTCGGTGGGCCCTCCTAGGGTCTCCGCAGGGGCACCGACAGTAGGGACATCGATGGAGCTGAGCGCAGCACTGAAACTGGGCCGCGAGCTGATGGCCGTGCACGGTCTGGGCGACTGGACCCTGAACCTCGATCGCGCGCGGACGAGGGCGGGGGTCTGTCGTCCGGCCAAGCGCGAGATCTCGCTGAGTGCCCACCTGACCCGCCTCCATCCGGAGGCCGAGGTCCGCGACACGATCCTCCACGAGATCGCTCACGCCCTGGTCGGCCCGGGCCACGGTCACGACGCCGTGTGGCGGGCCAGGGCTCGGGCGATCGGGTGCACGGGCGAGCGCTGCTCGTCCGCCGACGCGCCGGGGATCGTGGGCGACTGGGTGGGCACCTGCGCCGCCGGGCACCGCACCACCCGGCACCGGATGCCGTCGAGGGTCGCCCTCTGCACGCGCTGCGCCGGGCCGGAGGCGGCGCGGGTGTTCGACTGGACCCACCGGGGCCGGCGGGTGCCCATGCACCCGAACTACGCGGCCGAGCTCGACGCCCTGCTCCTCGGGCTCCCCCACCTGGCTCCCGGCCGCCTCGGGCCGGGCGCCGTGGTCCGCATCGCGGCGCCGGGCCAGTACGACGGCGCCGTGGGCCGGATCGTCACCCGGGGGCGGACGCGCTACCGGGTGCGCGTCCCGGACGGTGTGCTCTCCGTCCCGTTTGCCTGGGTGGAGCACGCCGGCTGAGCCGACCGGCCCGTCAGCTCGGGTGACCCAAGGCTCTCCGGGCCGCCGCGACGAGCTCGGCGGGGTCGCGCACCACGGCACAGGTGTGCGCGTCCGGCCGGACGAGCCAGATGTCGGCAGGGTGCGCCTTGAGCGAGTCGAGGAGGATGCCGCTGGGCTCGTTCTCCGCGAGCCCGAGGACCGCGTGGGGTGCCGGCCCGGCCCCTGCGGCGAGCGCCTCCCGAGCGCTCGTGACGTCGGCCGCCGGGCCGGCGAGCGCGAGCAGACCCGCACGGGCGAGCTGTCGCACGTGCGTCACCTCGGGTCGCTCCGCGAGCCGCACCGGCGCGTCGGGCAGGATCACGCCGGGCACCGGCTCAGGAGCTGCGCCGCGCGGAGGTCGCCCCGGCCAGGGCCGGTCGTCGGCCGGCGTCGTCAGCGGTGAGTCGAGATACCAGAACGGCTCGGCGAGGCGGCCCGAGTCGACCTGCGCCCTGGCGACCGGGTCCCGCCGCGCGGCCTCGAGGAGTGCCGCGCGGCGGGCGGCGGCCTCGGGGGAGTGGGGGACGAGGAAGTCCATCGTCGCCGACGTCACCTCGAGGTTCTCCGCGGCGGCGGCGCGGCGTTCCTGCTCGTACGTCGCCAGCAGTTCCGGCCCGGCCCAGCCGCGCAGGACCCAGGCGATCTTCCAGGCCGCGTTCTCGACGTCCGGCACGCCGGAGTTGAGGCCGCGGGCCCCGAAGGGCGCGACGAGATGCGCCAGGTCGCCGGCGAGAAGGACGCGACCGACAAGGAATCGCGACGCCATCCGCGCGTGGAACCGGTACACCGACGACCAGTCGAGCCGGTAGCTCGTGTCGCCGACGATCTGCCTGATCCGTCGGTCGAGGTGCCCTGAGGTGCGCTCGGCCTCGAGGTCGAAGTCCGGATCCACCTGCCAGTCGATCCGGAAGAGGCCGCCGGGGCACGGGTGGATGAGGACCTGGCGGCCGGGGTTCCACGTCGGGTCGAAGTAGAACCGGCGTTCCTGCTCCCAGCCCGGGAGACCGGCCTCGATGTCGCAGATGAGGAAGGCGTCGTCGAAGGACTCCCCCTCGAACTCCACGCCGAGCATGGACCGAACGTCCGACGCGCGGGAGCCGGCGCACGCGATCGCGTAGTCGCCGGTGAGCTCGACCTCGCCGTCGGGAGTCTCGCACCGCACGGTGACGGAGTCGCCCGGCTGGCTGATCGCGGTGACGCGGTGCCCCCACCTGACGTCGATGAGGTGGTGCCGGGCGATGGCCTGGTCGAGCACCTCCTCGGTCCGGGCCTGGGAGATGTTGACGAAGGGTGGGTACGGCGAGCGGCCCGGGTCGCTGAGGTCGACCACGAACAGCTCCTCGTCGCGGTGGAACGTCCGGGCCCGGGACCAGGTCAGACCCTCCTCGGCGATCGCGCCGGCGCCGAGCTCGGCCCAGAAGTCGAGGACGTCGCGTTGCTGGCAGATCGCCTTCGAGCCGACGGGGTCCCGCTGCGGCCGTTGGTCGAGGAGGATGACGGGAACCTCCCAGCGGGCCAGGGCCAGGGCGGCCGTCTGACCCACGGGTCCGGCTCCGAGCACGAGGACGGTCATCGCTGGAGCTGGTCCCACACCTCGCGGTCGCGCTCCGCCGTCCAGATGACGGGCCGCTCGACGCCGTTGAGCTCGTCCCAGAAGCGAGCCACGTCGAAGGGCAGGGAGTGCTCGAAGATCGGCCAGCGCCCGTACTCCCCGACGAGGGCGGAGTGCGCGGCGTCGAAGGCGTCCTTGAGCGTGCCGCGTTGCTCGTGGACCGCAGACACCTCCGCCATGAGGACCTCGAGGAAGTGGCGGGTCTGGGCGATCGCCGCGTCGACGGCCTCCCGGCCCCTGGCCACGGCACCACGGCCGCCGACGACCGCCTCGGCGCCGAGGGAGGTCACCGCGTCGAGCGTGCCCGTGGCCCAGTCCCGGTGGTAGGCGTCGCCGGTGTAGAGGGCGGCGTGGGACTCGACGAGGTCGCCCGCGAAGAGCACCTTCTGCGCGGGCACCCAGGCGACGATGTCACCCTCGGTGTGTCCGCGCCCAACCCATCGCAGGACGAGGTCACCCCGATCGCCGCCGAGGGGGATCCACAGCTCGTCGGCGAAGGTGATCGTCGGGTGGGTGAGGCCGGGGATCTCTTCCGGCTTCTTGAACAGCCTTGGCATCCGTCCGAACTCGCTCTTCCAGTCCGCCTCGCCGCGCTCGTCGATGAGTCGTCGGGTCGACTCGTGAGCGATGATCTCCTCGGCGCCGTAGGCGCTCGCGCCGAGCACTCGGACCGCGTGGTAGTGGGACAGGACGACGTGCCGGATCGGCTTGTCCGTGTGCTCGCGCAGCTTGGCGAGCCAGTCCCGGGCGGCGGCCGGGGTCGCGCGGACATCGAAGCAGACGACGAAGTCCTCGCCCTCGATGGCCCCGACGTTCGGGTCGCCCTCTGCGGTCAGGGCGTACAGCCCGTCGCCGAGGACCTCGACGGTCTCGACCTTCTCCTCCAGATCGGCTGAGGAGGCGAAGGGTCGGCTCGATGATGTCTCTGTCACGGCTCCTCCTTGGTCTGCGGCTCGACGACGTCGAGGATCGCGCTCGAGGACGTCGATCCTCCGCCGAGGTACGCCCGGCGGACCCGGTCGTCCCTGGCCAGCTCCTTCGGTGTTCCCTCGGCGACGACCCTCCCGCGGTCCATGACGACGACCCGGTCCGCCACGAGGAACGCCGCCCGGACGTTCTGCTCGACGAGCAGCACGGCGAGCCCGCGGTCGTCACGGAGCTGCGCGAGGGCGGCGACGATCTCGCCAACCACCTTGGGCGCCAGCCCGAGGCTCGGCTCGTCGAGGACGATGACGGACGGTTCGGCCATGAGGGCCCGCGCCATGGCGAGCATCTGCTGCTCGCCCCCGGAGAGGGCACCGGCCTGCAGGTCGAGTCGCTCGGCGAGCCGCGGGAACAGCTCAAGCGCAGCGGCCCGGCGGACGGGGTACTTCTTGTCCCGCATCCGCAGCCAGCCACCGAGCGCGAGGTTGTCCTCGACGGTGAGCGACGGGAAGACGAGCCGGTTCTCCGGCACGTGGCTCAGTCCGCGGGCAGCGATCTGCTCGGCCCCGAGGCGCGTGACGTCCGCGCCGTTGACGGTGACCCGCCCGGCTGCCGGGCGGAGCAGGCCGGACACCGAGCGCAGCAGCGTCGACTTTCCAGCGCCGTTGGCGCCGACGATCGCGACGAGCTCGCCGGGGCGGACCGTGACGTCCACGTCGTGGAGCACCTCGAGCCGGTCGTATGCCGCTCGCAGCCCTTCCACGCGCAGGCCACCGTCCGCGGTGCCGGGCTTCGTCGCTGCCGCGCTCATGACGTCACCTCGCCTTCCACGCGCGCCGCCGCTTGGCGGACCAGACTCTCGTCCTCTGCGGCGACGCCGAGGTAGGCCGCGATGACCGCCGGGTCGTTGCGGATCTCGTCCGGGCTGCCCATGGCGATGAGGTGGCCGTCGTCGAGGACGGCGACGCGGTCGGCGAGGGCGAGGACGGCCTCGACGTCGTGCTCGACGATGAGGACGGCGACGCCGGCGGCGCTCGCCTCGCGGAGGAGGCGCGAGAGCCCGGTCCGCTCCGGACCGGAGAGTCCGGCCATCGGCTCGTCGAGCATGACGAGCGCCGGGCCGAGCGCGAGGGCCCGCGCGATCTCGACCTGGCGCTGCATCCCGAAGGGGAGGTCGGCGACGGGTCGGTCGGCGTGCTCGGACAGCCCGAGGGCGTCGAGGGCCTCGCGGGCCGCGGTGTCGATGGCCCGCTCCTCTGACCGGGCCAGCCCGGCCATGCCGCGCAGGAGCCCGGCCCGGCTGCGGAGGTGCCGGGCGACCTTGACGTTGCCGAGGACCGTCGTGCTGCCGAACACCTGGAGGTTCTGGAACGTGCGGGTCGCCCCGAGGGACGCAGCCACGTGCGGCCGCTGGCCCTGGACCTCGCGGCCGCGCAGGGTCACCGTGCCGGAGGTCGGTGGCAGGACTCCGCTGATCATGTTGAACGCGGTCGTCTTGCCGGCGCCGTTCGGCCCGATCAGGGCGACGATCTCGCCCGCTCCGACGTCGAGCTCCAGCTGGGCGAGCGCGGTCACGCCGCCGTACTGCTTGGTCAGGTGCCGGACCGTGAGCAGGGCCGAGCCGCGCTCGGGCAGGTCGGCGCCGAGGAGGAGCCCGCCGAGGGCGGCCGGCGCTGCCGCCGGGGCCGCTCCCTCCCTCTCACTTCGCGTCGAGTGTGCACCTCGTGCCGCCGAGAACCCCCGGAGCCGCCCGGTGGCCTGCTGCCACAGCTGGGCGAGGCCACCCGGCACCAGGATGATGACGAGGACCAGCACCACACCGAACGCGATGAGCTGCACCTCGCCGCTCGCACCGGGAATGATGGCCGAGATGAGGTCCCGGGCTCCCTCGTCCATCGCGCTGACCGCGACGGCGCCCGTCACGGCGCCCCACACCGTGCCGAGTCCGCCGAGGACGACCATGAGGAGCATCTCGACGCTCAGCTCGAAGCCCGCGGCCTCCGGCGACACGACGGCGAGCCAGTGGGCGTAGAAGACGCCGGCCAGCCCGGCATACCCGGCGGCGAGGACGAAGACCCGCAGACGCAGCGCGAACGTGTCGACCCCGAGGCACTCGGCCGCCACCTCGGAGTCGTTGACGGCTCCGAGGGCTCGCCCCGTCCGGCTGCGCACGAGGTTCGTGGCGAGGAGCAACCCGACGACGACGAACGGCGCCAGGAGCCAGAAGTACTCCTGCGCGGAGTTGTACAGGCGACCGCCGAACTCCGGCTTGGGGATCCCGTAGAGACCTGACGTCCCGCCGGTGATGTCGAGCTCGCGCACGACGACGGTGACGATGATGCCCAGGCCGAGAGTGGCCAGGGCGAGGAAGTGGCCGCGGAGCCGGAGCAGCGGAAGGCCGACGAGCAGGGCCACGGCCATGGCGGCGAGCGTGGAGACGACGGCCGCGGGCCACATCGGCCACTCGGCCTTCGTCACGAGCAGCGCCTGGGTGTAGCCGCCGACGGCGAAGAACGCCGCGTGGCCCAGGCTCACCTGTCCGGCCAGCCCCATGAGCAGGGACAGGCCGATAGCGGCGAGGCCGTAGATGAGGGCGTAGACGCCGACGTTGACCATCGAGGTCGAGGCGACCAGGGGGAAGACGACCAGGGCGATCGTGAGGACGAGGAAGGGGACCCAGCGGCGCCACCGGGACGAGCCCAGCGGCATACGGATCGACGGGACGCGGCTCGTCGCGGTGGTCACACTCGCACCCCGCTGGTCTTGAGGGCCAGGCCCTGCGGACGGATGAGGAGGACGAGCACGAGCACGACGAAGGCGACGGCGTCGCGGTAGCCCGAGGCGCCGTAGCCGGCCACGAGGTTCTCGAGCACGCCGAGCATGAGCCCGCCGAGCATGGCGACGCGGAACGACACCAGCCCACCGAGGGTGGCCGCCACGAAGCCCTTCAGCCCGAGCGTCAACCCGGACGTCCAGGAGGCGAGGTAGATCGGCGCGCCGATGACGCCTGCCGTGGCGCCGACCAGACCCGCGATGGCGAAGGCGACCATCGTCGCCGTGCGGGGTGAGATGCCGACGAGCCGCGCCGCGGTGGGCTGCTCCGCGCACGCTCGCAGGGCCTTGCCGTGGAGGGTGTGCTCGTAGAAGCGGACGACGAGGAAGCCGAGGACGGCGGCCGTGCCGAGCACCCACAGCTCCTGCGACCTGACGCTCACCCCTCCGACCGTGAAGTCCGACCCCGGGAAGGGCTCGAGCCGTCGCGACTCCGGACCCCAGATGAGCAGCATCGTCGCCTTGACCGCGGTCGAGACCCCGAGCGTGAGGATGATCGACAGCAGCGGCGTCATCCGCTTGATCGGCGCGATCGTCAGCCGCTCGAGCGCGACGGCGACCAGGATGACGATCGGCACCGCGACGACGGCCGCGACGAGCAGCGGCACGCCGAGACCCACGGCACTGATGGCCGTGAGCCCGGCGAGCGCTGCGTACTCGCCCTGGACGAGGTTGACGATCTCGCGGACCGAGAAGATGGCGACGAAGCCGAGCGCCACGAGGCCGTAGACCGCTCCCTGGGCCAGACCCGAGAAGACGAGCTGGAGGAGGTCGCTCATCAGCTGTTGTCTGCCACCGACCAGGTCTGGTCCTTGATCTGAACCATCACGAGGGCGTCCTTGGTCAGGCCGGAGTGGTCCTGCGGGGTCATCGTGAAGACGCCGCTGATGCCCGGCCAGTCGGCGGTCTGCTCGATGGCGTCACGCAGCTTGGCCTTGTCGGTGCCCGCCTTCTTGAGGGCCTCGACGGCGATCATGAAGCCGTCGTACGCGTGGCCCGCGAACGTCGACGGGTTCTGGTCGTACTTCGCCTTGAAGTCGGCGATGAACTTCGTGACGACCGGCTTCTGCGGGTCGTTCTCGCCGAGCTGGTCCGCGACGAGCATGCGGCCGAGCGGGGCGAGCAGGCCGTTGGCGGCCTCGCCCGCAGTGTCGAGGAACGCCTGGTTGCCGATGCCGTGCGACTGGTAGACGGGCGCCTTCAGATCGAGCTGGCGGTAGGCCTTCTGGGCCAGCCCGGCGGCCGGCGGGATGCCCCAGATGACGACGGCGTCCGGCTTGGCCTCACGGATCTTGACCATCTGGGCGGTGAAGTCGGTGGCGTCGGGTGCGAACTTCTCGACCGTGCCGACGGTGATCCCCGCGGACTTGCCGATCTCGCCGAGCATCTCGGCGACCCCCTCGCCGAAGCCGGAGGCGTCCCGGGCGAGCGCGACCTTCTTGTAGCCCTTCGCGGTCATGTCGTCGACGATCTTCTCGAGGACGACGCGGTCGTTCTGCGCCGTCTTGAAGACCCACTTGCTGCCGTCGACGATCTTCTGGTTGGCGGCCAGCGAGATCATCGGGATCTCGGCCTGCTCGGCGATCGGGCGCATCGCGAGGCTGGGCCCGGTGCGGGAGGCGCCGAGGATGATGTCGACCTGCTCGCTGGAGATGAGGTTGTTGACGGCCTTCGCGGCGCCGTCCTCGGTCGACTGGTCGTCCTCGATGAGCAGCTCGATCGTGCGGCCGTTGACGCCGCCGTCGGCGTTGACCTGCGCGGCGAGCATCTCGAGCGTCTGCCGCTCCGGGACACCGAGGGTGGCCCCGGCGCCCGTGATGTCGAGGACGGCACCGATCTTGATCGGTCCTTGGTCACCGCCTCCGGCTGTGCCGGCCGGGGTCGGGGACTCCTCGCTCTCGGCGCAGCCGGCGAGGACGAGGGCGCCGCTGACGAGCACTGCCGACAGCCGGGTCAGCGAGCGCCTGCGGGATGGGGAAGGGATGCGGGAGGTCATGGCTCGTCCCATCTGCCACGTCACTGTGGCTCTGGCGATATCTGGCGTGGAAGGTGTGGCTCGTGTTCAATAATCGAACGGAGGATTTCGATATCAGGGACAACGTAGGGAGGCCCGGCGACCCGTGACAAGACCCCCGTCCCCAACCGTTACGGTCACCGCCGGCGCCGAGATCGGGCCGGGCGCCCCTGCATCGCAGACCCTCGACCGCGGTCTGCGTGCCCTCGAGCTGGTCGCCGCGGCCGCCGAGCCGATGACGACAGCGGACGTCGCGGTGGCCCTCGGCCTGCACCGCTCGATCACCTACCGGATGCTGCGCACCCTGGAGGACCGGCGGCTCGTCGACCGCGACGGTGGGGGCGGCTGGCTCCCCGGGGTGGGCCTGGCCGTGCTCGCGACGAACGTCGTCCCGGAGATCCGCTCCGCCGCGCAGCCGATCCTCGAGAGCCTCGCGGACGCCACCGCGATGACCTCCTTCCTCGTGATCCGTGACCACGACGAGGCCGTCACCGTGTCGGTCGTCGAGCCCCGCTCGGCCGTGGCCCACGTGACCTACCGCCCGGGCAAGCGGCACCCGGTGCATCGCGGCGCGCCGGGGATCGCCCTGCTCGCCGGGGCCGGCTCGGGGGAGCGCCCGGAGGTCGGCGCGTGCCGTCGGCGCGGGTGGGCCTACTCGGAGTCCGAGGTGCTGCCCGGCATGAAGTCGGTCGCCTCGCCCGTGGTCGACGACGACGGCGCCTGTCGGGCGGCCGTTGCCGTGGTGTTCGTCGGTGACCATGACCTCGCGGCCCTCGGCCGGCGGGTGGCCGAGGCGGCGACCGACGTGGCGAGGCGGGCCTGGTCGGCGCCTCAGGGACGCACCCGCCCGTACATCACCTCGTCCGAGTAGGAGCCGTCGGCGTTCGGGAGCCGCCCGGACAGCACGCCCTCGCGGACGAAGCCGGCACGTGAGGCGACGACGCCGGATGCGACGTTGCCGACCTTGTGGCCGAGCTCGAGGCGGGCGAGCGACGTCGTCCGGAAGGCCCACTCGGCGAGCAGCTCGAGCGCTCGGACGGTGAACCCTCGCCCCCGGAACCCCGGGAGCACCCCGTAACCGATGAGCCCCACACCGGGAGGGCCCATCCTGCTCAGGGAGATGGTGCCCGCGGGTCGGCCCGTGGCCTCGTCCACCATGACGAGCCGCGCCTGGCGACCGCCGGACCATGCCCGCCACGACGCCGCAGCCAGCAGGCGGGCCTCCCGCTCGGTCATCGGCGCGCTGCTGAAGGCCCACCTCAGGGACTCCTCGTTGTTGTGCTCCTCGAGCAGGACCGGCCAGTCCCCGGCGACCATCGGCCGAAGCGTGAGGACCCCGTCCGAGAGCCGCTCGACGGCTGGCCACGGCTCGGGCTTCGCTGCCCCCGGGCGGGATCCGGGGCCCGCGTCGCCGGCCGGCTCCGTCGAGGGTCGCACGAGGTAGGCGTCGAGGACCCACCCGCGAGCACGCTCGGCCGCGGCTCGAGCTGCCCGCAGCTCGTCGGCCACGACGCCCAGGGGTCCGCGCACGAGGGTCTGGTCGGCGGAGCCGAGGTTCGCTCCCCAGCAGACCTCCAGGTCGGGGTAGAGCTCGGCCAGCTCGAGACAGCGCAGGTGTGGGTCGCCGACGACGACCGCGTCGCCCTGCACCGGTTCGTAGTAGTCGACGAGGTGCGCCGGCGAGAGTCGGTGGACGTCGACACCGCCGCGTCCCAGGGAGGTGTGGTGCGCCGCCGCCAGGAGCTGCGCCGCGTCCAGGCCGGGCGTGATGTCGACCGGCGCGCCGAGATGCTGCGCCAGCGCACTGACGACCTCGAGGGTCGGCGCCTCGAGCGCAGGATCCCCCCAGACGAGAACACCCAGTATGTCCTCCTCCGCAGGGAGATCCCTGAGCGCCTCGAGGCAGGCAGTGACCTCACCGCTCAGGGACATCGGGTCGTATGCCGCTGAGCTCCCTTCGCTCCCAGGCAAAGTCGTCGGGCCGGTCGGCTCCAGGATTCGGGGCACACCGCGGGTCGGACGGGCCTCGGCCACCAGGGCTCGCTGGGCAGCGGTGCGCTGGGCCGCGCCTGGGCCGCGCTCGAGGACCACGAGGACGTCCACGCCGGCGAGCGCCTCGAGTGCCGCACGGGTGACGTGTGTGCTGTGGCCCAGACCGATGCCGACGACTCGAATCCGCTTGATCATCGGGCGTCTCCATTCGCTGGTCGGGGCGAGGGCGTGGGGGTGGCGCCGCTCACACTTTGGGGGAATGCTGGGGAGCACCAGTCTCGTTCGATCCGGGAGGGTTCATGAGCACCACAGCGGGCGATGATCTTCACGAGGCAAGTCGCGGCTCGTTCTCGACGAGGCGGGTCTTCATTCTCGCCGCCATCGGGTCCGCCGTCGGGCTCGGCAACATCTGGCGGTTCCCCTACGTCGCCTACGAGAACGGTGGCGGCGCCTTCATCCTGCCCTATCTCGTCGCCCTGCTCACCGCAGGCATCCCGTTCCTGTTCCTCGAGTACGCGCTCGGGCACAAGTACCGTGGCTCGGCGCCCCTGTCCTTCGCGCGCCTGTCGCGGGGCACCGAAGGGCTCGGCTGGTGGCAGGTGGGGGTCTGCTTCATGATCGCCGTCTACTACGCGGCCGTCCTCGCGTGGGCGCTCAGCTACACCGTGTTCTCCTTCAGCAAGTCGTGGGGGGACAACCCGGACGCCTTCCTGTTCGGCGAGTACCTCAAGGTCGCCGAGTCGCCGGGCATCTCCCTGGACTTCGTGCCCGGGGTCATCGTCCCGCTGCTCATCGTCTGGGGAGCCCTCATCGTCCTCATGGCCCTGGGCGTCCAGCGCGGCGTCGGGCGCACCTCGGTGATCTTCATCCCGGTGCTCGTCATCGCCTTCCTCGCCCTGGTGATCCAGGGGCTCACCCTGCCCGGCGCGGCCGCAGGTCTCGATGCCCTCTTCGCACCGAACTGGTCGGCCCTCGCGGACCCGGCCGTCTGGGCCGCCGCCTACGGCCAGATCTTCTTCTCGCTGTCCATCGGGTTCGGCATCATGATCACGTACGCGAGCTACGTGAAGCGCAACACGGACATGACCGGGTCCGCGATGGTCGTGGGCCTGTCCAACTCCGGCTTCGAGATCCTCGCCGGGATCGGCGTCTTCGCGGCACTGGGGTTCATGGCGCAGGCGTCCGGGGTCCCGGTCGGCGAGGTCGCCACGTCGGGGCTCGGCCTGGCGTTCGTCGCCTTCCCGGCCATCGTCAACGAGGCCCCGGCCGGGGCCCTGCTCGGTGTCCTCTTCTTCTTCTCGCTCGTCCTGGCCGGCTTCACCTCGCTCATCAGCGTCCTCGAGGTGGTCGTGTCCGCTGTACGGGACAAGTTCGAGATGTCGCGGATCGGGGCGACGCTGTGGGTCACCATCCCGTGCGCCGTCCTCAGCCTGCTGGGGTTCAGCACGACGAGTGGCCTCTTCGTCCTCGACATCCTCGACCACTTCATCAACCGCTTCGGCATCCTGCTGGTGGCGGTGGTGAGCATGGTCGTCCTCGCCTGGGTCGTCCGAGCGCTGCCGGGCCTGCAGAGCCACCTCAACACGGACGGGTCGGTGCCGGTCCGCTGGTGGTGGATCGCGCTCGTGGCGGTCATCAGCCCGGTCGCGCTCGGCTTCGTCCTCGTCCGCGAGTTCGTCGCCGTGGTGCAGGAGCCCTACGGCGGCGGCGACTACCCGCAGTGGATGCTCCTCGTCTTCGGCTGGGGAGCGGCCCTCGCGGTGCTCGTCGCCGGCTTCCTGCTGGCAAGGATCCCGTGGCGTCCCGACACGCCCGTGCACGGACAAGGGAGGGAGGACTCGGAATGAGCACCGGAGCGATCATCATGATGGTCATGGCCATCCTCGTGGTGTGGGGCGGCCTGGCCGTCGCCATCCACAACCTGCGGCGCGGCGACACCCAGGAGATGCTCGAGCACCGCGACCTCTAGCGACTCCAGCGACCTCCAGCGACCTGCTGGCTCAGTCCGGCTCGCCGTCGGCGAGGAGCTGGTAGAGCCGGCGTCGCGTCTCGGAGAGGATCTCGCGTGCCTCCGCCCGTTGCTGGGGCGTGCCCGTGGTGACGACCTGCCACATCGCACCCATCACCTGTCCGACCACGGGCATGAGGCCGTCGCCACCGGGGCTGGCGCTGAAGCCGTGGCTCCCGCGGTCGGTCGTGGGCTCCTCGTCCTCCGGCTCGAACGGCGCCCACGTGGCTGCCATCTCGTCGGGGTGCTCCTCGACGTAGCGCCGGCCGGCGTCGGTGAGACGCAGGAGGCGGCGGCCGTCGACCTCGCGACCCTCGACGAGGCCCTCGTCCTCGAGCTGCTGGACCGTCGGGTACACCGAGCCCGGGCTCGGCTTCCACGCCCCGCCCGTGCGGTCGGCGATCTCCTGGATCAGCTGGTAGCCGTTCATCTCGTCGCCGGCGAGGACGTCGAGGATGGCCGCTCGCACGTCGCCACGTCGCGCGCGCGGGCGTCGTGGCCGGCGTGGCGGCTGCTCCGGTCCGAAGGCCGGCCCGCCGAACTGACGGATGAGGTCATGGATCCACGGGGGCGGTCCGGGGCGTCCGCGACCCATGCCACCCCATGGCCCGCCTTCCGGGCCCCAGCCCCCGAAGCCGGTGAGCCAGTCGGGTCCTCCTGGGCCGCGGCCACCGGGTCCGTCGTGACGCCGGTGCCCGCCCGGCCCGCCGTGTCCTTCGCCGTGTCCTTCGCCGTGTGAGTTCATCTCTGCCTCCCTGTGGTGTCGCGACCCGAGCGGTCGCGATGCATCAACGATATATCGCGAATGGCTCGTTGGCCATGTTTTCACGGCTCGCCTTGCGGGTAAGACTCGGTTGATGCTTCATTGTTTGCGCCGCTGTACGTAGTTACGCTTACGGCGGGCCACCGGTGCCCTAGGGGAGGAGGACCCGAGTGCCGACCATGCAGGACGGCGCCCCCAGCACGGACGGGGGTGCGCCCCAGAACGAGAAGAGGACTGTGCGCATCCCCTGGGCCCCCTCAGCTGCACCGCGGATCAGGAAGACGCTCGTCGCCGACCTCGCGTCCCGCGAGGTCCCCGGCGACGTGGTGGAGGAAGCGGAGATCGTCGTCAGCGAGCTCGTCGCCAATGCGATCCGCCACGCCAAGCCCCTCTCCGATGGCGCGATCCGCGTCCACTGGAAGGTGAAGAACAACGTCGTGGAGGTCGAGGTCTCCGACGGCGGCGGTCCCACCGTGCCGCGACCCGCACCGCCGACGACCTGGGCCCCGGGGGGCCGGGGCCTGCGCATCGTGCGGTCCCTCGCTCACGAGTGGGGCGTTCTCGAGGAGCCCAACGGCCGCACCGTGTGGGCCTCCGTCGGCGGGCCGTCGAGGCGTCGCTCGCACTGAGCCGCCGCGCCGCCCGTATGCCGCTGGGCCGGCCCACCCTCGCCCGCCACCACCCACTAGGGTGACGTCCCATGGGTAAGGCTTCTCGACGTTCTCGCGCGGACCGCGGTGCCCGCATCTCCGGTCCGATGGCCGCACCGTTCGTGGCCCGCCCGTTCGAGGGCCTCCCGGGCGAGACCGACTGGGTGGCGATGCGAGAGATCGTTCCTGCCGCGACAGCCACGGTTCGCTTCGCGCCGGGGAAGGCCCCGGAGGGGGCTCCGGAGACGGTGACCATCGCCACGGTCCTGCCGTTGGCCTGGCCCGCGCTCCACCGCGACACCGGTGAGGTTCTCGTCGGCATCCAGTCCGGCAACGCCAGCGGCGACACGAGCCGCGACATCGCGCACGCCATCGAGCTCGCGGTGGCGGCAGCCCCGGGCAGCCCGATCACGGCCCTGCCCGTCTCCACCGTCGAGACCGACCGGCTCCAGGACCTCCTCGACCTCGACGCACCCTTCGAGATCGAGGTCCATGACGGCTTCGACTTCTGGGTCGCCGACAGTGAGCTCGACGCCGAGGGTCAGCAGTCCCTCGAGCGCGCCAACGAGTCGGCGATCCCCACGGTGAAGCTCTCGTCGGCGCCTTCGGCGTACTGGTGCCGCATCGGCGAGCGCTGCTACGTCCGCTGGGTGTTGTCCTTCGACGAGGAGACGGCGACGACCGCGCTCGCGCGCCTGCACGCGGCCGGCACCTCGACCCTGGGCGACGGGGGGCGGCTGCTCGGATGCTTCCGGTCCAGCGGGCTGCTCATCCCCGTGTGGGAGGTCGACCCGGAGGCCGAGCCCGAGAGTCATGCGGCGCCGGTCGGCGCGATGAAGGAGCGGCTCGACGCAGCGGCCGCCTCCTCGGAGCCGCTCACTGCGGCCGAGCGCGGCGCGCGGGCCGGGCTGACGAACCGCCAGGTCACCCTCCGCTGAGCGACCGGCCGATGCCCCGCTCCGCCGGCGGTGCCGTCCCCTTCGTCGTCGTCATCCCGGCCAAGGACGAGGCGGCGCGCCTTGCCGCGACGATCCGAGCCGTCCGTCGCCTCCCGGGAGTCGGCCAGATCGTCGTCGTCGACGACGGCTCCCGCGACTCGACGGCCCGGGTCGCCTCCGACGCCGGGGCGCACGTCGTGCGGCATGCCCGCAACCACGGCAAGGCCGACGCGCTGATGAGCGGCCTGGGCCGGATGGCGGGACTCCAGCGGGTCGGCCGAGTCGACCCGGGGGCGGCCGTGCTCTTCGTCGACGCCGACCTGGCCGACTCCGCGACCGAGGTTGCTGTGCTCGTCGACCCGGTCGTCAGGGGAGAGGCGGACCTCACGATCGCGACCCTGCCCCGGCAGCGGACCGCCGGTGGCGGGCGCGGCCTCGTCGTCGGACTGGCGCGGCGTGGCATCGAAGAGCTGACGGGGTGGGCTCCGGTCCAGCCGCTCTCGGGCATGCGGTGCCTGTCCCCGGCCGCGGTGGCCGCGGCGACGCCGTTCGCCCGGGGGTGGGGTGTCGAGGTGGCGATGACCATCGACGTCCTCGACGCGGGTCTCATCGTCGAGGAGGTCCCGTGCGATCTCCATCATCGGGTGACGGGCAGCGACTGGCGGGCGCAGCTGCACCGGGCGGCGCAGTACCGCGACGTCGCGCTGGCGCTCGGCGTCCGCCGCCTCGGCCGCCGCCTCCGCCCTCGCGAGAGCCCGTCGCGACACGCTCCCTGATCGAGAGAGCACCTCGCGACACCCTCGACGGACGGGGTCAGAGGTGGTGGCGGTCGCGCCGGCGCCGGACCGGCTCCTTGGCGCGCTCGATCGCCATGAACTGGGCGACCGCGGAGACCACGAGCGGAACGGTGAGGATCATGGCGACCGGCGGGATCGCCGCGCCCGAGTCGTTGGTGAGGAAACCGATCGCGGACAGGACGACGACGGCGATGAGCCCGTCGCGCAGGAGGGGTGCCTCGTCGACGAGGCGGGCGAAGGGCGCCGTGCCGAAGCGCCCCGGCTGGATGACGAGCACGAGCAGGAACGCCGACACGACGAGGACGAGGGCGAGCAGCGCCGGGTGGGCGGTCGACAGCTCGATGTTGGCGATCAGCTTGCGCGACACGACGGCGAACGCGTCGCCGTCGAGCAGGGTCTGGAAGAAGCGGCCGGGGTGGGAGCGGTACTGCTCGGGGCGGCGCCAGTCGAGGTAGCAGACCAGGGTGACGATGGCCGCGGCGGCGAGGCCGACGAGGGCCAGGCTGCGCACCGAGACGCGCATGCCGGCCACGCGCATGAGGAGCAGCCCGAGCGCCGGGACGAGGGCGATGGGGCCGCCGAAGTCCGCCCCCCACGCCGGCAGCACGTCGACCGCGAGCGCGGTGCCCCCGAGGACGAGGACGACGACGACGGCGAGCCGAGCGGCGTTGCGACGGACCAGCGCGTGGGCCATGGCCGCGCACAGGAGCAGGACGGCCGAGCCGTAGAGGGCGAACGCGACGTTGCCCATCCCGTAGAACCGACCGCCGACGAGGGGCTGGAGTCCGAAGATGGAGGCCATCTGCAGCCGGGAGCCGGTCATCAGGTCGAGGCCGATGACGCCGGCCGTGACGGTCGACATGACGGCGAGCGGGCCGAGCGCCGAGCTGCTCCACGGGCCGTTGAGGCAGAGCACGGCGATGAGGCCGCTGATGAGCAGGACGAGCGCGCTGAGCAGGGCGACGAGAACGGGCGACGGCGGTGACCAGCGCCACCAGGGGATGAGGTTCGCGAGGAAGGTGGCGGCGGGCATCCCGGCGGCCACCAGTCCCACGAGGCGCACGAGCCGCAGGATCCGTGGGCGCGAGAGGCGCGTGTGCCACGGGCGGGAGCGGCGCCAGAGGACCCAGAGGACGATGAGGGCGAGGAGAGCGACGGACAGCCATCCGACGAGGAACGGCACGACGATGCGGTGCATGGCGTCGGCCTTGACGTCGATGTCGGTGAGCCGGGTCAGCTTGCGAGCCGCCGTCGACTCGCTGTTGTTCGCCGACGGGCTGGCCGAGAGGGCCCGCCCGCCGATCGGCTCGACCGGGCGCACGCCGCCGCGCTGGAGGATCGTCGCCGTGACGTCGGAGATCTGGGCGATCCCCTCCATCCGTGTCGATGCCGAGGCGAGGATCCCGGGGGCGTAGTGCGGTCCGGTCGCGGTCAGGAGGCGGAGCCGCTCCTGCTGGTCGCGGTCGGCGAGCCCGACGACGATGAGGTCGGCGCCGCTCGGCATGGCATCCCGGACCTCGGTGATGCGGGTCTCGATCTCCGTGACCTGGGCGCGGTGCTGCGCGGCGTCGGGCCCGGTCGTGAGGATCGAGCCGGCGTCGACGATGGTGATCGGACACTGGGCCAGCTCGGAGACGAGGGTGGCCTTGGCGAACGGCGCGTACTCGTCGACCTTCCCGTCGGAGCCCGCGGCGGCGATGGCCGCGCCGGGGCCGATGGCGGCGACGCAGGAGGTGTGGGTCGCGAAGCTGTCGCCGAGCAGGCCGAGCCGGGCCCCGAAGGCCGCCTCCCGCGACGCCGCGGCGATCTGGGTGAAGCCGTCGACCGAGTAGCCCCGGTCGTCGTCACCGACGACCTGGGGCAGGTCGGTGCACGGGGGCCGGTCGCCCTCGGCCGCAGGCCCGGCCGCCTCGCCGGCGGACAGGGTGGCCCATCCGTCGCTCGGGCACGTGGTCAGGTGCAGCGTCTTGACCGACACGGACGCGGCGGCCCCGTCCCTGAGCAGTCCCCAGAGCACGGGGGTCTGCTCGGGTGAGACGTCGTCCCAGGAGAGGCCGCCCACGCCGACGACCACGAGGGACTCCCCGGGCTCGGGGTCGGCGGTGCGCGGGACCGGGACCGAGTCCCGCGTCGCATACGACCACCCGAGGGCTGCGACCAGCAGGATCAGCACGGCGACGAGCGCCTTGACGGGATGCCTGCGGATCACGGGGGACAGACTACAAAGGTGGCTCGCGGGCCATCCCACCGCCGAGACGCGCGAGGAGGCCACAGGCCGAAACGGCGACGAGCGCGCGACCTGCGGGGGCTACCCTTGCCGATCGTGGAGGAAGCGACCCTGTCGGTCGTGGCCATCGGGGCCGCGGCCGTCGCCGTGCTCGCGCTCGCCCTCGCGGTCGGTGCGCAGCTGCGGCTCGCCCGGATCCGTCGCGACTTCCGGGCGCTCGCCGGGGACGGGTCCACCGACATCGCGCGAGTCGCCGCCACGCAGAACCACCGCATCGACCGGATCGGAGCAGAGGTCACCCGGCTCCGCGAGCAGGTGCTGACCGCTGAGGACGACGTGCGCCAGAGCCTGCGCAACGTCGCCGTGGTCCGTTACGACGCCTTCGGGGACATGGGTGGACGCCTGTCCTTCTCCGCGGCCATCGTCGACGACCTCGGCGACGGGATCGTCATCTCCTCGATCCACGCCCGCAGCGAGTCCCGCACGTATGCCAAGGGCATCGTCGGCGGCGCGTCGAGCGTCACCCTCAGCCCGGAGGAGCAGCAGGCGCTGGCCGCCGCGACGAAGGGCGACCCCCGATCCGCCGTCCCATCCACGAAGAAGGACGTCTCATGACGCCACGGACCCCATCTGACCTGCACCGATTCGGCTACCTCGGTCCCCGGGGCACCTTCACGCAGATGGCCCTCGACGCGTGGGACGGCGCGAGGCACAAGGAGCAGGTGCCGTTCGGCAGCGTCGACGCGGCGCTGGAGGCGCTCCGGTCGGCGGAGATCGACGCGGCCATGGTGCCGATCGAGAACTCCGTCGAGGGCGGCGTGTCCGCGACGCTCGATGCCCTCGCGACGGGGGACCCGCTCGTCGTCATCGGCGAGGTCCTCGTTCCGGTGACCTTCGTGCTCTGCGCCCGGCCGGGTATGCCGCTGGGCTCGGTCCGCAGCGTCGGCACCCATCCGCACGCGTGGGCCCAGGTGCGCAGCTGGATGGCCACGCACCTCCCCGACGCGGTGTACGTCCCGACGCTGTCCACCGCGGCGAGCGCCGCGACCCTCGGCCGGGCCGGGGACGTCATCTTCGACGCGGGAGTGTGCGCGCCCGTCGCGGCGACCAACGAGGGGCTCGAGATCCTCGCTGAGGACATCGGCGACAACAGGGCGGCGGTGACGCGGTTCGTCCTCGTGTCGCGTCCGGGAACCCAGTCGGTGCCGACCGGAGCCGACAAGACGACCGTGGTGCTGTACCAGCGCGATGACCACGCCGGCGGTCTTCTCGAGCTCCTCGAGCAGTTCGCCGTCCGTGGGGTCAACATGACGCGCCTCGAGTCACGCCCGACCGGTGAGGCGATGGGCAGCTACTGCTTCTCGATCGACTTCGAAGGGCATGTGCAGGACGCGCGGGTCGGGGAGACCCTCATGGGCCTCAAGCGCGTGTGTGCTGACGTGCGCTTCCTCGGCTCGTACCCGCGCGCCGACGGGGTCAGGGCCGATGCGCGGCTCGGGACCGCCGACACGGACTTCGATGCTGCGAGGCTGTGGCTCGAGCAGCTGCGCAGCTGACGTCGGGACGGGTTCGGCCGGCGCCGGACGTGCGGAGGGCGCCGGGTCGTCTCGCCCGGCGCCCTCTCTCCCCTGTCTCTCCCCAAAGGTCCGCAGCGGCCCCCTGGACCGATGCGAATCCGGCTGAGACACCGGGCCCGCTGCCCCCCGCAACGCCCCCGGCTGCCCGATGTCCCGCTGCCCCCACCGGACCAGAGTCGGTGCGCGCCGGCGTGATACGTCCGATCCGAGAGAATTTTCCAGGCACCGGTCGACGTATCACTGAGGGCTGATCTCGTCTCTGCTCTGCCAAGGCCGGACAGACGGCCGGAGGCCGGAGACGAGGAGACGAGGGGGCGAGATGACGGAGTACCTGCCGGGGCGGCTGCTCGTCGCGGGCTTCCCGTGCTCGGACGAGGCGCCCTGGCTCGTCGAGCTCCGAGAGGCGCTGGGTGAGCTCGGCCTCTCCTTCCGTCTGACCGCGTCGAGCCGGAGGAGGATCAGCCGGCTGCGGGCCACCCAGGGTCCGGCCCTGGAGATCCTCGACGCCATCTGGGTGTCGACGGCGGTGCTCGAGCCCGGTGCCGAGCCAGCGGGTGCAGTGGGGACGGCGGGGGTGGTGACCGATCCGCCCCGGGCCTGGTGGGTGATCGAACGGCTGCGGAGCCGCCGGCCGGCCCTGGCCGCGCGCCTCTCGCTCGTCGAGGCGCGCAGACCGGCCACCATGGGTGCTGCGCCGCTCGGGTCCGCCCACGGTGTCGGGGTGCCCGCCTAGCGACGTGGCTGGCGCGTCCGGGGCCCGAGGTGTCATCCGGCCGGGGCGGCACCCGTCACGGCGACGGGACCGGCACTCCCCCGCGGAGCACCCGCACCGGCCGCGCGAGGGCCGAGGGATCGTGGTCGAGCCGTCCGGCCACGACGAGCGCGTCGGCGCTGACGCCGGGGCCGAGCCGTCCGGCCCGGCTGCCGACCCCGATGGCGTCGGCGGCGAGCGAGGTGCACATGGCGAGCGCATCCGCGATGGGGATCCCGACCAGCTGCACGGCTTGCGCGATGGCGAGCGGAAGCACGTCGGGTGGCTTGTTGGGTCCGATTCCGGCGTCCGTGCTGAGGATGCACCTGACGCCTGCATCCCGCAGGGCCCGGATGTGCGCGAGCAGCGCCGGGAGCCGGGCCGCGATGGCGGGCAGCAGCGGGGCGCCGGGAACGGTGCCGCCGGTGAGCGACGCGATGGTCGCTGAGCCGGCGAGGCGGCGGACGAGCTCCGGGTCGGCGGCGACCCCCCCCGCGGTGAAGAAGCTGCAGTGCTCGATCGTGTCGACGCCGGCGGTCACGGCGTCGGCGACGCCCCCGGTGCCGTGCGCGTGCGCAGCCACGGGGAGCCCCGCCGCGTGGGCCGCCTCGACGACCGCCGTCAGCGCGGCCGCCCCGAACTGCGACTCGTGCGGCGCGGACCCCGGGGTGATGGTCCCCCCGGTCGCCATCACCTTGATGACGTCGACGCCGGCCTCGTCGAGTCGCGCGACGGCCCTGACCAGGTCGGCGGCGTCCGCGCACTCGCCGCCGAGGAACCAGCAGTGCCCCCCGGGCGTCGTCAGCGCGGGCCCGGCGACCAGGATCGTCGGTCCGGCTGTCGCGCTGCGGGCCGTCTCCTCTCGCAGGTCGAGGGCGGTCCGGCCGCGGCTGCCCAGGTCCCGCACGGTGGTGACCCCTGCCGCGAGTGCCCGACGGGCGTTGCTCCGACCCTGCTCGAGCAGCTGCCGGTCGTCGTGCTCGGTGTGCCAGGCCACGGGGTCGGGTGAGCAGTCCCAGGTCAGGTGCTGGTGCGCGTCGACGAGGCCGGGGAGGATGGTGACGTCACCGAGGTCCTCGACGACGACAGCGCTCGCGTACTCCGACGGGGTGCGGACGCCGACGACGTTGGGTCCGTCGAGAACCAGGTCAGCGGCGCCGCGGAACTGCCGTCCGTCGAAGACCTGCCGGGCGCGGATCACGTGCATGGTGTCCTCCTGCCTGGGGCAGCCGTCGGTGCCGACGCCCTTCGGGAGCCAGTCTCGACCCTGATCATCGGCCGGTCATCCGTTTCGCCGAGACCGAGGGGACCCTCTCAGGTTTCTCCCAGACTGATTAGGTTAGCCTTACCTTCATGCTCGTCAGCAACGCTCTCATCGGCCTGCGCGAAGGACTCGAGGCAGCCCTCGTCGTCGTCATCCTCATCGCCTTCCTCGTCCGGACGGATCGGCGCTGGGCGCTGCCCTGGGTCTGGGCCGGGGTCGCCGTCGCCGTCACCCTGTCCGTGGCGCTCGGCGCCGCCCTCACCTTCGGCACGGGCCGGCTCAGCTTCGAGGCCCAGGAGATCGTCGGCGGTGTCGCCTCCATCGTCGCCGTCGTCTTCGTCACCGGCATGGTGTTCTGGATGCGCTCCGCAGCGCGCACCATCTCCGGGGAGCTCAAGGGCCGGCTCGACCGCGCCATCGACGTCGGTCCGCTCGCGGTCGCCCTCGTCGGGTTCCTCGGCGTCGGGCGGGAGGGCCTCGAGACGGCGATCTTCTTCTACGCGACGACCGAGGCGGCCGGTGCCGGCAACCCGCAGCCGCTCCTCGGCTGGGTCATCGGCCTGACGTCAGCCGTCGTGCTGGGCTGGCTCATCTACAAGGGAGCCGTCCGGATCAACCTCGCGACCTTCTTCCGATGGACCGGCGCCCTCCTCGTCGTCGTGGCGGCGGGCATCCTCGCCTACGGGGTCCACGACCTCCAGGAGGCAGGACTCCTTCCCGGCCTGACGACCCTCGCGTTCGACGTGAGCTCACTCATCGCTCCGGACGGCTGGCTCGGCAACCTCCTCAAGGGCATCTTCAACTTCTCGCCCGCGACCACGACGGCCCAGGCGATCGTGTGGACGCTCTACGTGGGCATCGTCCTCACGCTCTTCCTGCGCCCCCAGCGCACCTCCTCACCGGACGCGCCGGCCAACCCGGCCGCCCGCCCGAGCCAGCCGTCTCCCGCGGTCTGAGCCCAGCGGCATACGCCCGCACTTCTCCCACCTCCCCGATCCGCCCTCCCAAGGAGAACCATGCCCCGCGCCCACCTCGCCCTGCCCGCCGCCCTCGCGGTGCTCGGCCTCACCGCCTGCGGCTCGGCCGCCGAAGCGTCCGACCCGCCGGCCGACCCCCGCGCGATCACCGTCACCGCGAGCGACACGGCGTGCGAGCTGAGCGCCACCACGGCACCGGCCGGGACGATCACCTTCGGGATCGTCAACACGGGCACCAAGGTCACCGAGTTCTACGTCTACGCCGACGGCGACCGGGTCGTCTCCGAGGTGGAGAACCTCACGCCCGGACTCAAGCGGGAGCTGAAGGTCGAGCTGGCCGAGCCGGGCCGCTTCACGACGGCGTGCAAGCCGGGCATGGTCGGTGAGGGCCTCCGGGGTGACTTCACCATCACCGGCAGCGCGGTCAAGGGCAGCGCCGACGAGAAGGTCGCCCGGGCCATCGCTGACTACCGGGCGTTCGTCGCTGCCCAGTCCGACGAGCTGCTCGTGGGCACCGAGGAGTTCGTCGCAGCGGTCAAGGCCGGCGAGGTCGCCCGGGCCAAGGAGCTCTACCCGACGGCCCGCCTGCCCTGGGAGACCATCGAGCCGGTCGCGGAGAGCTTCGGTGACCTCGACCCGCGCATCGACGGTCGGGAGGACGTGGTCGAGGAGGGCATGGAGTTCACCGGTTACCACCGTCTCGAGAAGGACCTCTGGGTCGACGGCCTCCAGCGCGACTCGGCGGCCGTGGCCGACCAGCTGCTCACCGACGTCACCGAGATCGTCCGCCTCAGCAAGACGGTCGAGCCGACCGCGCTGACCATCGCGAACGGCGCCAAGGCCCTCCTCGACGAGGTCGCCACCGGCAAGATCACCGGCGAGGAGGAGCGCTACTCCCACACGGACCTCTGGGACTTCCGCGGCAACCTCCAGGGCTCGCAGTCCGCCCTGGAGACGCTCCGCCCCGTCGTCACCGAGCGGGACGCCAACCTCCAGCAGTCCCTCGACGCAGCCTTCCGCGAGCTGAACCGGCTGCTCGAGGCACACCGCGTCAGCGGGCGCTTCGTCTCCTACGAGACGCTCACCAGCGACGACGTCAAGGCCCTCACGGTCGCGCTCGACGCGCTCGCCGAGCAGGTCGCCAAGGTGCCCGGGGTGGTGGCCGCCACGTGACGGGCGCACCCGCGCCCTCCCGGCGTAGCCTCCTCGTCGGAGGCGCCGGCGTCGCCGGGGTGGTGGCCTCCGCCGCCACCGGGTATGCCGCTGGGCTCGCCACCGGGGACAGCGGCCCCTCGGTGGCCGGCTCGGATCGGAGCGGAGCGGCGGCGACAGACCTCGAGGCCGCCGTGCCGTTCCACGGCGCACACCAGGCGGGCATCGTCACCCCGGCCCAGGACCGGCTGCACTTCGTCGCCCTCGACGTCGTGACGAAGGACCGGGCCGAGCTCGTCGCCCTCCTCCAGCGGTGGACGCGGGCCGCCGAGCGGATGACCGCGGGGGCCGAGGCGGCGCCCGGGGGCCTCGTCGGCGGCGGCCCGCACCGGGCGCCCGAGGACACCGGCGAGGCCTACGGCCTGCCCGCCTCGGGACTGACCCTGACGATCGGTTTCGGTCCATCCCTCTTCGACGACCGCTTCGGCCTGGCCGGTCGCCGGCCCGCCGCGCTCCAGGACCTGCCCGCGTTCAAGGGCGACCAGCTCGACCCGAACCGGTCGGGCGGCGACATCTGCATCCAGGCCTGCGCGAACGACCCGCAGGTCGCCGTCCACGCCGTGCGCAACCTCGTCCGGCTCGGCTTCGGCATCGTCGCCGTCCGATGGTCCCAGCTCGGCTTCGGGCGCACCTCGTCCACCTCGACCACTCAGGCCACCCCCCGCAACCTCTTCGGCTTCAAGGACGGGACGAACAACCTCAAGGCCGAGGACCCCGCGGCGCTCGCCGAGCACCTGTGGGTGTCGCCCGACGACGAGCGCGACGGCGGCGCCTGGATGGCAGGCGGGGCCTATCTCGTCGCCCGCAGGATCCGGATGCACATCGAGGTCTGGGACCGGACGCCGCTCCTCGAGCAGGAGGAGATCTTCGGCCGGGACAAGAAGGAGGGCGCCCCGCTCGGCCGGGAGGCGGAGTTCGACGAGCCCGACTTCTCCGCGAAGGGTGCCGATGGTGCACCCCTCATCCCCGCGGCATCGCACGTACGCCTCGCCCACGCGAGCCAGCTGAGCGGCATACGGATCCTGCGGCGTGGCTACAACTTCACCGACGGAACCGACGGCGTCGGCCACCTCGATGCGGGTCTCTTCTTCATCGCCTACCTGCGCCATCCGGGAAAGCAGTTCGTCCCCATGCAGCGGGCGCTCGCGGCGCAGGACGTGCTCAACGAGTACATCGAGCACAATGGGTCGGCGGTCTTCGCCTGCCCACCCGGCATCCAGCCCGGGCAGTGGTGGGGCCAGCCGATCTTCACCTGACCCGGGCCCGCACCGGGTCAGGCGATCGGGACGCGGACGGTCAGGGCGGCAGGCCGAACCGTGGCGTTGACCTCGGTCGCCTCGCCGACGACGTCGCCGTCGACCTGGACCGGTAGCGGGCGGTCGACGCGGACCCGGATCTCGCGGCACACCTTGTGGTCCAGCGTCGAGTGGCCCTTGCGCTGGCGAGTCAGGACCCGGGCGATCACGGGGGCCCACCCGACGAAGCCGCGGGGCGAGGCGATGACGACGTCGAGCCGCTGGTCGTCGACGCGGGCGTCCGGCATGAGGACCAGCCCACCGAGCAGTCGGCCGCAGTTGCCGATGACGACGGCGCGGGCCCGCCGCTTGAACTCCGGCTCGGTGTCGAGCCGGACCTGCGCGCGGAACTCCGGGGACACGAGGTGCTTGAAGCCCGACACCAGGTAGGCCGCCCAGCCCACGCGTTGCTTGAGCGCCTCGTTGGTGGCCCCCATGATGAGGGCGTCGAGGCCCATGCCGCCCATGACGAGGAACTGCTGGGTCACCAGCTCGCCGCTCACCGGGTGACCGTTCGCGTCCATCTCGCCGATGACCAGCTCGCCCACGTCGATGCGGCGGTTGCGTCCCGTCAGCGCGACCCGGACCGCCTCGTCGAGCGCGTCGACCGGCAGATCGAGGTTGCGGGCGAGCAGGTTGCCCGTCCCTGCGGGGAGGATGCCGAGCGGGGTCTCGGTGCCGATGAGGGCGCACGCCACGGCCCGGACCGTGCCGTCGCCGCCCAGGCTGCAGACGACGCTGGCACCCTCGGCCACCGCTCGCTCCGCCTGCCCGGTGCCGGGGTCGGCCACCGTCGTCTCGTAGAAGAGGGGGTCGCCCCAGCCGCACGCGTGAGAGGTCGACGTGATCCGCTCACGGATCATCGGCAGGTCGGCGAACTTCGTCGGGTTGATGACGACGGCGGCCTGCTTCACCGTCGCGCTGCGTTGACGCGAGCGGAACTGGTCGCGGCTCGGCCGCCCCGCACCCCGACGCCGCAGGACACTCGTGGACCGGGCGGCGGTCCGCATGCCGACGACGACCCCGATGACGAGTGCCAGCACCACGACGCCGACGACGATCCACGGCAGGTAGTCCTTGAGCACCCAGAGAATCTACCGGAGCGTAGGGTACGGCCCGGACGGGTCCTACGCTGTGGGCATGAGCGACGTGAGAGCGCAGCCCAGTGACCCCGGCCCCGCCACCCCCGACACCGCCGACTGGACGTGGGTGCTGACGCGGCCCTGCCCGGACTGCGGCTTCGCCCCCGAGGACGTGCGCCCGGACGGCGTGAGCGAGATCCTGATCGACGCCGGACGCCGTTGGGCCGCGGTGCTCGACCGTGACGACGTGCAGGTCCGCCCGGCGCCCGGGGTGTGGTCCCCGCTCGAGTACGCCTGCCACGTCCGGGACGTCTGCGACGTCATGCGCGGGAGAGTCGAGCAGATCCTCGCCGGTGGTGGGGAGACGGCGCAGTTCGCGAACTGGGACCAGGACGCCACCGCCCAGGAGAAGGCCTACTGGCGGGCCGACCCGGCGGAGGTCCGCCGGGAGCTCGAGGTCGCCTTCGCCGCCGCAGCCGCCGCCTTCGCCCGCCCGACGCGGGAACAGTGGTCCTGGCCCGGGCTGCGCAGCAACGGGTCGCCGTTCACGGTGGAGACGCTCGGCCGCTACTTCGTCCACGACATCCTCCACCACCTCTGGGACGTGCGCGGATGAGTGCCGCGGAGGGAGTCCTGGCGAGCCGGACGCTGCCCGAGTCGAGGGTGCCCGACCCGCGCGAGGCCCCACCGATCCGGTGGGGCATCCTCGGGCCCGGCTCCATCGCCAACGAGTTCGCCCGGGCCGTGACCGCCGGGACGGCGTCGAGCATCGCCGCGGTGGGCTCGCGAGACAGGCAGCGGGCGCTGGAGTTCGCCGAGCGCCACGGCGTGGCCCGCGCCCACGGGTCCTATGCGGAGCTCGTCGCAGACGAGACGATCGACGCCGTCTACGTCGCGTCGCCGCACTCGGAGCACCACGACCATGCCCTGCTCGCGCTGGAGGCCGGCAAGCCGGTGCTCGTGGAGAAGGCCTTCACCCGCAACGTCACCGAGGCCCGCGCCGTGATCCGAGCGGCCGCTGCGGGAGGGCTGCTCGTGGCCGAGGCGATGTGGGCCCGCTACCTGCCGCACTACGACGTCGTCCGCCAGGTCATCGAGCAGGGCATCCTCGGGGACGTCGTCCTGGTCCGGGCCGACCACTCCCAGCTGCTCCACCCCAACGGTCCGGAGCGCCTGGTCGACCCCCGGCTCGCCGGGGGCGCGCTCCTCGACCTGGGCGTCTATCCGGTGTCCTTCGTCGACCACCTGCTCGGGCCCCCGGCGTCCGTGGCCGCCCGCGGCTCCCTCACCGACGGCGGCGTCGACGCCACGGTCGGCATCGTCCTCGCCTACGCGTCCGGGGCCGTCGCGGCACTGACGAGCTCGATGCTGGCGCGGACGCCCTGCGCTGCCGAGATCGTGGGCACCGAGGCGCGGCTCGAGCTGAGCGGACCGTTCTACTCGCCCACCCTCCTGCGACTGCTGACGCCGGACGGTGACCTCCTCGCGGAGCGTCCCGGCGCACTGCTGGCCCCGCTCCGGGGTTTCAGCTACCAGGCCGCAGAGTTCGCCCGCTGCCTCGCGTCGGGCGCCAGCGAGAGCGCCTACATGCCGCATGCGGCGACGCTTCGGGTCATGTCGACGATGGACGAGATCCGGGCCCAGGTGGGAGTTCGCTACCCGGGCGAGTGACCCAGCTCGTCAGCTCGTCAGCTCCGACCACGAAGCCGGGCAGTCGGGCAGTCGGGACTCGAGGACGGCGAGGTCCCGCTCGGCGAAGAGCCGAGGGTGGTAGAGGTCGGCGTCGGTGAACGTCCCCATCCACCGACGGTAGCGCCGGGGCCGGACAGCGTCCCCTCAGGCGCCCATGAGGTTGGGGTCGCGCCACGGCCGTTCGAACGGTAGCCGCCAGGCGAAGGGGGCGACGAGCTGGTGGATCTGGTTCGGTCCCCACGTGCCCTGCTGGTAGGGGCGCACCGGCGGCGGGTTGTCCAGCAGCGGCTGGCTGATCTCCCAGAGCCGCTCGATGCCCTCGGCGCGGGTGAAGAGCGTCGCGTCGCCACGGGCGGCGTCATAGATGAGCCGCTCGTAGGCCTCCAGCGCCGCACCAGCCCAGTCGGTCTCCACCATGGAGAACTGCATCGACAGCTTGTCCAGGGCCATCCCGGGCCCCGGACGCTTGCCGTAGAACGAGAGGGACATCCGGGCGCGGTCGGCGAGGTCGAAGGTGAGGTGGTCGGGGCCGTTGTCGCCGACGCCGGAGCCGGGCGGGAACATCGTCCGCGGCGGCTCCTTGAAGGCGATCGAGATGATCCGGGCTCCTTCGGACATCCGCTTGCCCGTGCGCAGGAAGAACGGAACGCCCGCCCAGCGCCAGTTGTCCACGAAGCACTTGAGCGCGACGAAGGTCTCCGTCTCCGAGTCCCTCGCCACCCCCTCCTCGTCGCGATAGCCGACGTACTGCCCGCGGACGACGTCGTGCGGGTCGATCGTCAGCATCGAGCGGAAGACCTTGTTCTTCTCCTCGGTGATGGCCGCCGGCTCGAGCGACGTCGGTGGCTCCATGGCGGTGAAGGCGAGCACCTGGAACAGGTGGGTGACCACCATGTCGCGGTAGGCGCCGGTGGCCTCGTAGAAGTCCGCTCGCTGCTCGAGCCCGAGCGTCTCGGGGACGTCGATCTGGACGTGGTCGATGTGGTTGCGGTGCCAGATCGGCTCGAAGAGCCCGTTGGCGAACCGGAACGCGAGGATGTTCTGCGCCGGTTCCTTGCCGAGGAAGTGGTCGATGCGGAAGATCTGCTCCTCCGCGAAGACCTCGTGCAGCTCGGCGTTGAGCCGGCGGGCGCTCGCGAGGTCGGTCCCGAAGGGCTTCTCCATGATGATCCTGCTGCGCTCGACGAGCCCGGCCGCCGCGATCTGGCGCACCACGGCCAGGGCCGCGGCCGGTGGCACGGACAGGTAGTGGAGGCGGCGGGCGCCCGAGCCGAGGATCTCCTCCGAGTCGAGGACGGCCTGGCGCAGCGCCGCAGGGCCGCCTGACCCCGGGACCCAGTGGATCCGTTCCGCGAACTCGCGGAGGTCCTCTTCCGTGCACGCACGCTGTGAGTGCTCGCGGACCGCCTGGAAGACATGGTCGAGGAACGCGTCCCGCGTCAGGTCCTCGAGGCTCGTCGCGACGAGCCGTAGCCCGTCGAGCAGTTGGGACTCGTGCAGGTGGAGGATCCCGGGCAGCAGCTTGCGCTTGGCCAGGTCTCCGGTGGCGCCGAACAGGACAATCGTCGTCGCTGGCATGAACCCACCCTGCCAGCGTGCATCCGCTGCGGGGGCGCAACGGGCGCACCTCCCTCGTCTGGTCGACCGGGGAAGCATGCTCGCGTCGGCGTGGATCCTGCTCCGCGGCCGTCGTTGCCCCTCCCCCTTGCCTGAGGTTCACCAGGAGGTCACCGCGTTACCCGTCGTCGAGCCCGCTGGCGGCCTAGCGTGGAATCCATGCGCACGCGCCATCGACTCACCCGTCTCCTCGCAGCGAGCGTGGCCGCTGCGACCGCGGCGATCGGCTTCGCCACCGTCCCCGCCGCCCAGGCGGCCGACCCACCCGGGAAGCCCGACATGGACGTCCGCTTCGCGACCTTCAACGCATCCCTGAACCGCAATGCCGCCGGACAGCTCGTCGCCGACCTGTCGACGCCCGCCAACGCCCAGGCCCAGGCGGTCGCCGAGATCATCCAGCGAACCAGCCCCGATGTGCTGCTGGTCAACGAGTTCGACTACGACGAGGGGGGCGTCGCTGCCGAGCTGTTCCGCGACAACTACCTCGAGGTCTCCCAGAACGGCGCCGACCCCGTGCACTACCCGTACTCCTTCGTCGCGCCCTCGAACACCGGTGTCCCGAGTGGCTTCGACCTCAACAACAACGGCGTCGTCGGCGGACCCGACGACGCCTACGGCTTCGGCTTCTTCCCCGGCCAGTACGGCATGGTCGTCTACTCGAAGTACCCCATCGACGACGGCGCGGTCCGGACCTTCCAGCACTTCCTCTGGAAGGACATGCCGGGCAACCTCATGCCGACGGAGTTCTACTCCCCCGAGGAGCAGGCGGTCCTGCGCCTGTCGAGCAAGTCGCACTGGGACGTCCCCGTCTCCATCGGTGAGCGGACCGTGCACTTCCTCGTCAGCCACCCCACGCCACCGACGTTCGACGGCGCGGAGGACCGCAACGGCAGGCGCAACAACGACGAGATCCGCTTCTGGGCTGACTACATCGCGTCCCCGACCCGGTCCGCCTACATCTACGACGACGCGGGCGGCACGGGCGGGCTCGAGCCCGGCTCCCTCTTCGTCATCGCGGGCGACCAGAACTCCGACCCCAACGACGGCGACTCGGTCGAGGGCTCCATCGAGGCGCTGCTCGGCCACCCGAAGGTCAACACGTCGGTGACGCCGTCCAGCGAGGGAGCAGTCGAGGCCAGCCTGCTACAGGGTGGGGCGAACCTCTCCCACACCGGCAACCCGGCCCACGACACGGCCGACTTCAACGACAACCCCGCGCCGGGGAACCTCCGGGCCGACTACGTCCTGCCGAGCGCGTCCCTCCGAATCCTCGACGCGGCCGTCTTCTGGCCGGTCCAGGCGGACCCGCTCTCGCGGCTCACCGGCACGTTCCCGTTCCCCTCGAGCGACCACCGGCTCGTCTGGGTGGACGTTCGTCTTCCCCACCACCGCTGAGACACAACCCAACCCGTATGCCGCTGGGCCCGGTCGCGCGACCGGGCCCAGCGGCATACGGGGCGTGGTCCACCGGCCCCGTCGGGGAGGAGCGTCAGGGACGGGACCCTGAGGTGGCTCAGGGTCGACTCCTCCCTCGTAGGGGTCGGAATCAGGCTGATGACCGATGTGCGCCGCGCGGTCGTCCGGCACCGTGGGCCACATGATCCACGTAGACCGACTGACCAAGCGATACGGTCCCTTCACGGCCGTCGACGACATCTCGTTCGAGGTGAGGCCCGGCCAGGTGACCGGCTTCCTCGGTCCCAACGGCGCCGGCAAGTCCACCGCCATGCGCATCATGGCGGGCCTGACGCCCGCCACCTCCGGCACCGCGACGGTCCTCGGCCGGGCCTACGGGCACCTGCCGAACCCCGGCCGCCACGTCGGGGTCCTGCTCGACGCCTCCGCCCAGCACGCCGGGCGCACCGGCCGCGAGATCCTCACCCTGAGCGCCATCATGATGGGCGTCGACCGCAGGAGGGTCGACGAGATGCTCGACCTGGTCGGTCTCACCGACAGGGAGGCCGCGCGCCGGGTCCGCAACTACTCGCTCGGCATGCGCCAGCGCCTCGGCATCGCCAACGCGCTCCTCGGCGACCCCGAGGTCCTCATCCTCGACGAGCCTGCCAACGGCCTCGACCCGGCCGGGATCCGGTGGATGCGCGACCTGCTCCGTGGCTACGCCGACCAGGGCGGCACCGTCCTGCTCAGCTCGCACCTGCTCAACGAGATCGAGCGCGTCGCCGACGAGATCATCGTCATCGGGCGCGGCAGGATCGTCGCGCAGGGCAGCAAGGACGAGCTGCTCTCCGGAGCCGGAACCTTCGTCCGGTCCACCGACGACTCGGCGCTCGCAGCCGCACTCGCGGTGGAGGACGTCACGGTCGCGCCCGCGGCGACCGGCGGGCTCCGTGTCGACGCCGAGCCGATGACGGTCGGGCAGGTGGCCGCTGCATCCGGGGTGGTCCTCGTCGAGCTGCGCTCCGGCGAGAGCCGCGGTCTCGAGGAGATGTTCCTCGAGCTCACGGCGGCGACGGCCCGCGAGGAGGTGGCGGCATGAGCACCACCGTGATTGCACCTGTGGGATCGCCGGCCGCCGAGTCCCCGCTGCCCGCGACAGCCCGGGTCCCTGCGCGGATCCGGGGTGAGCGCCCCACCGCGGCGATCCCCTTCTCCCGGCTCCTCATGGTCGAGCTGCGCAAGATGGTCGACACGCGGGCCGGGCGCTGGCTCCTCATCGGCATCGGCGCCGTCATCGCCATCGCGCTGACGATCATGTTCTTCACCGAGTCCGGTCACCACCCCTTCGCCGGGTACCTGCAGGCGACGACGATGCCGATGGCTGTGATTCTCCCCGTGGTCGGCATCCTCGCCGTCACCTCGGAATGGTCGCAGCGGACCGGCCTGGTCACCTACACGCTGGAGCCGCGCCGGTCGCGGGTGACGTGGGCGAAGTTCCTCGGCGCGATCATCGCCGGCGTCGCGGCGATCGGGCTCTCGCTCGCGCTGGCCACGGTCGTGCACCAGGCAGCGATCAGTCTGCGGGGCTACAGCGGCGAGTGGTCGCTCGACAACAACACGCTTCTCGGCGCGTCCCTCTACGTGCTGCTCGGTGTCGCGCAGGGAGTCGGTTTCGGGATGCTGCTGCGCAACACCCCGGCAGCGATCGTGCTCTACTTCGTCCTCCCGACGGCCTGGGCCATCGTCGGCGACCTCGTCAGCTGGCTCGACGGGGCAGCGAGCTGGCTCGACATGAACCGCACCATGAACGCGCTCTTCGTCGTCGAGTCGATGACGGGCGAGCAGTGGGCGCAGCTCGGCACCTCCGTCGCCGTGTGGGTGGCGCTGCCGGTCGCCCTCGGCATCTGGATGCTGCACCGGGCCGAGGTGAAGTAGCCGCCGACGCCCCACCCCGCAACACACCCGCTTACCGACTGCTCGCCTGCCCTGCAGGGCAGGCAGCCAGACGGTAAGCGGGTGTGTTGCGGAGTTGGGGCTGGGTCCGTCAGGGGGTCGGCACGGTGAAGCCGTAGGGCAGCTCGAGCCGGTGCCGGGCCATGAGCGCGGCATCGGAGAGCAGCTTGCGCGTGGGGCCGTCGGCAGCGATCACCCCGCCGGAGAGAACCACGGCGCGCTCGCACAGCTCCAGGGCATACGGCAGGTCGTGCGTCACCATGAGGACGGTGACGTCGAGCGACCGGATGATGTCGGCGAGCTCCCGGCGCGACGCGGGATCGAGGTTCGAGGACGGCTCGTCGAGGACGAGGATCTCCGGCTCCATCGCGAGCACGGTAGCCACCGCGACCCGCCGCCGCTGACCGTAGGACAGGTGGTGCGGCGGACGGTCGGCGAAGTCGCCCATCCCGACCTCGTCCAGCGCCCGGTTGACCCGCGCCTCGAGCTCCGTGCCCCGAACGCCGAGGTTGGCCGGCCCGAAGGCGACGTCCTCCCGGACGGTCGGCATGAAGAGCTGGTCCTCGGGGTCCTGGAAGACGATGCCGACCCGGCGCCGGATCTCGGCGAGGTTGGGCCTGGTCACCGCCAGGCCGGACACCGTGACCGCGCCGGCCCCGGCGGCGAGGATGCCGTTGAGGTGCAGCACCAGCGTCGTCTTCCCGGCGCCGTTGGGTCCGAGCAGGGCCACCCGCTCACCCCGGGACACCTCGAGGTCCACGCCGAAGAGCGCCTGGTGCCCGTCGGGGTAGGCGTAGGCGAGTCCCCGCACGTCAAGGACCGGCGTGCCGCTCATGTCGCCAGCACCGCCACCGCGCTCACGACACCACACGTGACGGGAAGGAGCCCGCTCGCGGCCCATTGCCCTCCGGTGGCGGTGAGCGGCCGCAGGGTCGGCAGCCGCCCGGTGTAACCCCGGGACAGCATGGCGAGGTGGACCCGTTCGCCACGCTCGTAGGAGCGGATGAAGAGCGTCCCCATCGTCGCGCCGAGGGCTGGCCACTGGCGCACCGAGCGGGCCCGGAAGCCCCTCGACTCCCGCGCGATCCGCATCCGCCCGAGGTCCGCGGCGACCACCTCGGTGTAGCGCAGCATGAAGCTCATGATCTGCACGAGGGGCTGTGGCAGGCGCAGCTTCTCGAAGCCCGCGACGATGTCCCGCGCCTCCGTCGTCGCCGCGAGGAGCAGTGAGGCGAGGACTCCGAGGGTGCCCTTGGCCAGGAGCGCTGCCGCCGCCTCGAGGCCCGGCTGGGAGACCTCTACCGGGCCCACCACCGTCCGCGGTCCGGCCGCGACGAGGGGCAGCACGACAGCGAAGACGACGAACGGCACCTCGATGACGAGTCGCCTCGCCAGGTGCCGCCACGGGACCCGCGAGAGGAGGACGGCACCGGCGAGCGCGAGGAGGTGGGCGGCATACGGCCAGAAGACCCCGCGCGGAGTGGACACGACCGCGAGGACGTAGCCGACGAGGGCGACGATCTTGGCGTGCGCGGGGAGCCGGTGGACGGGGGAGTGGCCGTGGAAGTGGAGGGTGTGGCCGTGCGGGGCGCCCACGGGCTCAGTCCCGGTCCGGGTGGCGGCGCCGCAGGAGGAGGACCAGCCCACCCATGAGGAGGCCGGTGACGATGACCCCCAGGACTCCGGCGATCCCACCCGAGAGCCGGGAGTCCTCGACGCCCTGGGTCCGGTAGTCGGCGAGGGGGCTGCCGGCTGCGCCGCTCGGCTGCGCCGTCTCGGCGAAGCCGAGGACCCGGGCCACGTGCTCGAGCCCGTCAGGGCTGCGCGACGCGAACCAGGACAGCACCCCGGCGACGAGCAGGGTCACTGCGATCGCGATGACGGCGAAGCGGCGCAGGCTCATGCTGAGGCGCCTTGCCGGATCTCGAGTGGCTGCCCGGAGCCGACGCCTCGTGCGCCGGCGACGAGGTCGGGGCGGACGGCCATGACCGACCCGACGACGAGGGCGGTGATGAGAGCCTCGCCGAGGCCGATCAGGACGTGCCACGACAGCATGGCGGCGAGGACCGAGCCGACGGGGATCTGGACCTGTCCACCGATCGCGAAGAGGGCGACGAAGGTGGCAGCGGTCACCGGAACGCTGACGAACGCCCCGACCGCTGCTGCGACGGTGATCGAGGCCGACGAGCGACGGAGGAGCGTCCGGACGACGCGGAAGGCGAACCAGCCGGCCCAGACCCCGACGAGGCCCATGAGGACGACATTGGTGCCGAGGGCGGTGATCCCTCCGTCGGCGAAGAGGAAGGCCTGCACGATGAGGACGACCGCCAGGGCCAGGGTTGCCAGCCAGGGTCCGGCGAGGACCGCGGCGAGGGTGCCCCCGAGGAGATGGCCGGACGTGCCCGCGCCGACGGGGAACGTGATCATCTGCCCAGCGAAGACGAAGACGGCGACGAGTCCCGCGATGGGCGTCGTGCGCTCGTCGAGGTCGCGTCGGGCGCCACGGAGCGCTGCCGCGACCCCGACCGTCGCGACGGCTGCAGTCGCCAGCGAGGTCGGGACGTCGAGGAAGCCGTCGGGCACGTGCATGCCTGGAGTCTAGTTCCAGATGCGACGAGGTCGCATCTGGCGGTCCGGTAGTGGACTGCCTAGGGGCGTTGGGCCTGACGACGGGCGATCTCGGCGCGCAGGTCCTGCTCCCGGCGCCTCAGTCGTGCCAGCCGGGCGACGCGCCCCGGGGACGGGCGGTAGCCGCCGCTGGAGAGCTCCTCGTTGATCCGGTCCTCGATGAGGCGCAGGGTGGCCCGCAGCGCGGCGAGTGATGCGGTGGCCAGGTCGAGCCCTGGTTCACGCTCGGCGCCCGGCAGGGGAGGAGCGTCGTCCTTCACCTGTGGTCCATACCCGCTCAGGTCCGCGGCGTCACCCCCAACGAGGCCGTATGCCGCTGGGCTCGCTTCCGCCACCGGCCTCCCGGGCGCGTGGCCGGGAGTGGTGTCGGTGGCCGCTGGTAGCGTGGGCGAGCGATCTCGAATGGGCACGAACCATGTTGCGGCACAAGGTAATTCGTTGTCCACAGGGCGCGAGAAGTGGTTGACGCCGAGTGCGAACGGATGTTCCAATTGGGGTGGTTCGTCGGGGTTGTCCCCCGGGACTGGTCCGGGGCCCGAGCCCGGACGTGGCTGCGGAGGAAGGGGGCGCGCGTGCCGTACGCCAGTGCGCAGCTCTCCCCGTTCGAGCGGGTCCTCGCTCGCGGTGCGGGCCTGGGGACCGGACAGCCGGGTCCGGTTCGGATGGAGCTGGTGGAGGTCGAGCGGGTCACCGGCGCCGCGTGGCACCTCGAGCCGGGCCGGCACCCCTGGCCGGCGGGCGATGCGGGGGGCGGCGCCGGGCCTGAGACGGACCCGTCGTCCGAGGCGTTGTCGCTGCAGGGCGCGGCCGACGCGTTGGTCGCGCAGATCGAGGCACTGGAGGCGCAGCGGGCCACGCTGGACGCGCAGCTGGTCGCCGCGTACGGCGCGTTGCACACTGTGGTCGCCGAGCAGCACCGGGTGCACGAGTCGCAGCTTCCCGACGGCTTCGCGAGGGAGGGGCGGGCCGAGGCCGCGGTCAGCGTCGAGCAGCTCGTCGTGCACGAGCTCGCCCTGGCCACGGCGGTCCCGGCCGCCGAGGCCGCCCGTCGGGTCCGGCTGGGGGCGGCGCCGCGCCGGCACCGGGCTCTGCTCGCCCGGCTGGCAGCCGGGAGCGTGTCGCTGCACCACGCCACCTTGATCGCCGGCGAGGCCCGCAACCTGCCCGACGACGCGATCGCCCCACTCGTCGAGCGGGTCCTGGCCCCGATGCGCGACGGGTCCCGTGCGACTCACGCGGTCATCGTGCGCCGGCTGCGGCGGGTCCTCGCCTCCCACGCGCCCGCCGACCCGGGCACCCGTCGCGCCGAGGCGCTGGCCCGCCGCAGCGCTGACGGGCAGCTGCACGAGGACGGCACCGGCGTCCTGACGATCACCACCAGCACCGAGCGCACCGTGGCCGTCCTCGAGCGGATCGAGCCCCTGGCTCGCGCCCTGCGCGCCGCCGGTGACCCGCGCACCCTTGATCAGCTGCGCTCCGACCTGGCCACCGACGCCCTGCTGGGCCACACCTACGGTCCCTGTGCCGAGCACGCCGAACCACCCACCACCACCGACGATCGACCTCGCCCCGACCCGCTCCGGCCAGACCCGCTCCGGCCCGACGACCCACCCCGGCCCGGCGGCCACCAGTCGCCGTGCCAGCCGCAGCGCCCGGACCCGCTCCCCGGCCGCGCAGGGCAGGCCGGCCCGTGCGCGTGCACCCCGGAGGCGCCTCCGGCGACCGTGTGGATCGTCGTCCCGTTCGAGGTCGCCACCGGTGCCAGCGACGCCGCCTGCGAGATCCCCGGCCACGGCTGGGTCACCGCCGAGCACGCCCGTGCCATCATCACCGCCCCCGACTCGCAGTGGCGCTGGCTCGGCGTCGACGCCGTCACGGGCGCGGCCCTGCACCTGTCCACCGACCGCTACCGACCCACCCCCGCCATCATCGAGCAGGTCCGCGCCCTCGACGGGCACTGCCGCGGCCCCGGCTGCCAGGTTCCGGCGCACCGCTGCGACCTCGACCACCACCAGCCCTACCCCGACGGGCCCACCACCACCAGCAACCTCGGGCCCCTGCACCGCGCCCACCACAACCTCAAGACCACCCACTGGTGGACCTGCACGCCCGCCAGCGACCACGAGCACACCCGTGCCCTGCACTGGCGCACTCTCACCGGACGCGACCACACCACCTACCCCAAGGACTACCGCGAAGCGCTCGACGACCCCCGACCACCCCGACCATCACCGCGCCCACCCCGACCATCACCCCGACCATCACCCCGCCCATCACCCCGCCCATCACGACCCGAGGAGCCGCCACCCTTCTGACGCCCCGGACCCACCGACCCCTGGCGGCCAGACGTTCCTTCCCAGCACCCCAGCGACGGCGTCGGGCTCCGGAAGCGAGCCCAGCGGCATACGGCATCGTGACGGGTGGCGCCGCCGATAGGCTGGCCCGGTGATCGACATCAAGCTCCTGCGCGACGAGCCCGACCGGGTTCGTGCCTCGCAACTGGCCCGTGGAGAGGACCCAGGGATCGTCGACGCGATCCTCGCCGCCGACGAGCGTCGGCGTTCCTCCCTCGGCGAGTTCGAGGCGCTCCGGGCGGAGCAGAAGACGGTCAGCAAGGACGTCGGTGCGGCCATGGCCGCGTTTCAGCGGGCCAAGAAGGCCGGTGCGGCCGACGCGGCCCACCTCGAAGCCGTCGCCCACGCTGCCCGCACCAAGGCGGCCCACCTGAGCGACCAGGTCAAGGCCCTCGAGTCCAACGCCGACGAGGCGGCCGCCGAGCTCGAGCGGCTGCTGCGCCGGGTCGGCAACGTCATCATCGACGGGGTGCCGGTCGGTGGCGAGGACGACTACGTCGTCCTCGAGACGATCGGGACGCCCCGGGACTTCGCCGCCGAGGGCTTCGAGCCGCTCGACCACCTGGCCCTGGGGGAGCGGCTGGGAGCCATCGACATGGAGCGGGGAGCCAAGGTCGGCGGGGCGCGGTTCTACTACCTCACCGGCGTCGGAGCGCTCCTCGAGCTCGCCCTGCTCAACATGGCGATGGCCCAGGCCGCCGCCGCGGGGTTCACCCCGATGATCACCCCCACGATGGCCCGACCCGAGATCATGCTCGGCGCCGGCTTCATCGACGCGCACGCCGAGGAGGTCTACCGCCTGGAGGCCGACGACCTCTACCTCACCGGCACGTCCGAGGTGGCCCTCGCGGGTTACCACGCCGACGAGATCATCGACCTGTCGGCCGGGCCCAAGCGCTACGCGGGCTGGTCGGCCTGCTACCGCCGCGAGGCCGGGTCGCACGGCAAGGACACCCGCGGCATCATCCGGGTGCACCAGTTCCACAAGGTCGAGATGTTCAGCTACTGCCGCCCGGAGGAGGCCGAGGCCGAGCACGAGCGGCTGCTCGGCTGGGAGCGCGAGATGCTCGCCAAGATCGAGGTGCCCTACCGGATCATCGACACCGCCGCGGGAGACCTCGGCAGCCCGGCGGCGCGCAAGTTCGACTGCGAGGCGTGGGTGCCGACCCAGGGGAAGTACCGCGAGCTGACCTCGACCTCCAACTGCACGACGTTCCAGGCGCGCCGGCTCAACACCCGCGAGCGCGACCCCAACGGCTCAGGCACACGGACCGTCGCGACGCTCAACGGCACGCTCGGCACGACCCGGTGGCTGGTCGCGATCCTCGAGAACCACCAGCAGCCGGACGGCTCCGTCGTCGTGCCCGAGGCGCTGCGGCCGTTCCTCGGACTGGACGTGCTCAAGCCGGTCACCTGACCGTCCCGCGCCCGTCCGGTAGGGCATCCTGTGAGGAAGCCGCCGAGAGGACGCGACATGGAGACCTTCGACCTCATCGTCATCGGGATGGGACCGGGCGGCGAGCACGTGGCCAACACGCTCGCCGAGAAGGGTCTGCGGGTCCTCGGCGTCGACCACGGGCTGGTGGGGGGCGAGTGTCCCTACTGGGGGTGCATCCCCACCAAGATGATGGTCCGCGCGGCAGCTGCGTTGGCCGAGGCGCGGAGGGTGGACGGGCTGGCCGGATCGGTGGGCGACGTGCGGCCGGACTGGACGCGCGTGGCGCGCCGGATCCGCGACGAGGCGACCGATGGCTGGGACGACCGCGCCGCCGTCGAGCGCTTCACGGGCCAGGGCGGGACGTTCGTCCGGGGCACCGGGCGGATCGTCGGTCCCGGGCGCGTCGACGTCGACGGCCAGCCGTATGCCGCTGGGCTCGGGATCGTGGTCAACGCCGGCTCGCGTGCCGGCATCCCCCCGATCGCGGGTCTCGACCGGGTGCCCTTCTGGACGAACCGTGAAGTGGCCGAGGCACCTGCCCTCCCGGGATCCCTTGTGGTGCTCGGCGGGGGCGCGATCGGCTGCGAGCTGGGCCAGGTGGCGGCCCGATTCGGGACGTCGGTGACCATGGTCGAGTCGGCGCCTCGCCTCCTGTCAGCCGAGGAGCCGGAGGCGTCCGAGCGGATCGCCGCGGTCTTCGAGCGGGAGGGGATCGCCGTCCACACCGGATCGGCGGCCTCGCGGGTCTCGGGTGACGACGACGAGGTCGAGGTGGCCCTGGAGGACGGCACCGTGCTGCGGGCGGACCGCCTGCTCGTGGCAACCGGGCGCGAGACCGACCCGAGGGCCGTCGGGCTCGACACGGTCGGGGTGCCCCGGGACGCCACGGTGGCGCCGGTCGACGAGCGCTGTCGAGTCGCTCCGGGCGTGTGGGCGATCGGGGACATCACCGGCAAGGGCGCGTTCACGCACATCTCGATGTACCAGGCCGACATCGTGATCCGGGACGTCCTTGCCGAGGATGGCCCGCCCGCCGAGTACCGCGCGGTGCCCCGGGTCACCTTCACGGACCCGGAGGTGGCGACCGTCGGGCGCACCGAGGCGCAGGCCGGGAGCGACGGCATCGCCGTGCGGACGGCGGTCACGCCGCTCGGCGAGACGACACGCGGCTGGATCCACGGGCTGGGGGAGGACGGCTTCATCAAGCTCGTGGCCGATGGCGATCGCGGGGTCCTGGTCGGTGCGACGGTGATGGGCCCGGCGGCCGGTGAGGTGATCGGCGCGCTGGCCGTGTCGGTGCACGCCGCCGTGCCGGTGGACCGCCTCCGGTCGATGATCTACGCGTACCCGACGTTCCACCGGGGCATCGAGACGGCGCTGGCCGAGCTGAGCCTGTCGGGTGAGAGATCATCGGGTGAGCGCTCATCGGGTCGGCGCTCATCGATCATGACGTCCACGGAGTAGTTGGACAACAGGCAGGGTTGAGCCATGCGAATCGGACTAGCCGGCGTGGGCCGCATCGGAGCCTTCCACGCCGAGACCCTCCGCGACCTCGACGTCGTGGACGAGGTCGTCGTCGCCGACATCTTCGCCGACGCCGCTCGAGCGGTCGCGGACAACCTCGACGTCGGCTACGCGCCCGACGTCGAGGCGTTGCTCGCGTCGGGCATCGACGGCTTCGTCATCACCACGGCCACGCCGGCGCACGCGCCGCTGTTGCGACGAAGTCTGGAGCTGGGCATCCCGACCTTCTGCGAGAAGCCGGTCGCCGCAACCCTTGACGACACGATCGAGCTGACCCGCCTCGCAGCGGCGGCCGTGACTCCGGTGCACGTGGGCTTCCAGCGCCGCTTCGACACCGGCTACCGCAACGCCAAGGCGGCGGTCGAGTCCGGGGAGCTCGGCTTCATCCACACCATCCGTGCGGCCACGCACGACCAGTCGCCGCCCCACGTGGGCTACATCCCGACCTCCGGTGGGATCTTCCGCGACTGCAACGTCCACGACTTCGACGCGGTTCGGTTCGTCACGGGCCGCGAGGTCGAGACGGTCTACGCGACGGGCGCCAACAAGGGCGCGCCCTTCTTCGCGGAGGCCCGGGACGTCGACACCGCCGCCGCGGTCCTGACCCTCGACGACGGCACCCTCGTCCTCGTCAGCTCGACCCGCTACAACGGCGGCGGTCACGACGTGCGCATGGAGGTCCACGGCGAGAAGGGTGCCGTGGCCGTCGGGCTCGACGACTCCTTCGCGTTCCGCTCAGCGGAGGAGGGAGCCGACTTCCCGCACGGTCCGCCGAAGTGGTCGTTCATGGAGCGCTTCCTGCCCGCCTACCGGGCCGAGCTGACCGCCTTCGCCGGCGTCGCCCGCGGCGACACCCCGTCCCCCTGCACCGTCGCCGACGCCCTGGCCGCCTTCCGGGTCGCCGAGGCGTGCGAGCTGTCCCGTCGTGAAGGGCGCGTCGTGCGCCTAGAGGAGGTCGAGGACCTGTGACCAGTCACCAGCACCACGAGCCCACGCCGGGAGTGCACCCGCATCACGTCGGAGCCCGACCACTGGCCGAGCGGATCGCCGGCGCCCCGATCTCCTGGGGCGTCTCCGAGGTCCCCGGTTGGGGCTGGCAGTACGACCCTGCCACCGTGCTCGCGCAGATGGCCGACCTCGGCCTGGCCGCGACGGAGTTCGGCCCCGACGGTTTCCTCCCCGACGCACCGGAGGACAAGGCGCGCACCCTCGCCGCGGCCGGTCTCGAGGCGGTCGGTCAGTTCCTGCCGGTCGTCCTGCACGACCCCGGCACGGACCCGATGCCCCACGTCGAGCGGGCGATGGACGGCCTCGTGGCCGCGGAGGCCACCACGCTGGTCGTCGCTGCCGCCACCGGGGCCGAGGGCTACGACTCGCGCCCCGAGCTGGACGAGGCCGGCTGGCAGACCCTGCTCGGCAACCTCGACCGCCTCGCCGAGGCCGCTCAGGCCCGCAGCCTGGTTCCGACTCTGCACCCCCACGTCGGCACCATGGTCGCGTCGGGCGAGGAGACGCAGCGGGTCATCGACGGCAGCAGCATCGGCATCTGCCTCGACACCGGCCACCTGCTCATCGGGGGCGGGGACCCGGTCGCGCTGGCGCGCCGCCACCCCGACCGCATCGCCCACGTGCACCTCAAGGACGTCCGTGCCGACGTCGCCGACCGCGTCCACTCCGGGGAGCTCAGCTACACCGACGGGATCCGCGCCGGGCTCTACGCGCCGCTCGGCCAGGGGGACGTCGACGTCTCCGCGATCGTGGGTGCCCTCGAGGACGCCGGCTACGACGGGTGGTACGTCCTCGAGCAGGACACCATCCTCGATGACGACCCAGGTGCCGCCGGCCCGGTCCGCCAGGTCGAGCAGAGCCTCGACCACCTCCTGGCGCTCGCCGCCCAGTGGTCCGGGGTGGGGACCTGACGTGACCGCACCACGGAGTCCCGGCACCAGCACGAGCACGAGCCGCGAGGGTGGCCCGGGCACCTACGACCTCGTCGCCATGGGCCGGACCGGCGTCGACATCTACCCGCTGCAGAGCGGCGTGGGCCTGGCCGAGGTCAGCACCTTCCAGAAGTTCCTCGGCGGCAGCGCCACCAACGTCGCCGTCGCCGCAGCGCGGCACGGGCGTCGCACGGCGCTCGTCACCCGCACGGGCCGCGACCCCTTCGGGGCCTACGTCGCGAGCGAGGCGGAGCGACTGGGGGTCGATCCGTCCTTCATCGAGCCGGTCGACGGCCCTCCCACACCGGTCACCTTCTGCGAGCTCTTCCCGCCCGACGACTTCCCGCTCTGGTTCTACCGCTACCCGACGGCGCCGGACCTCCTCGTCACGCCGGAGTCCCTGCCGCTCGATGCGATTCGTCAGGCTCGGGTCTACTGGTCCACGGTGACGGGCCTGTCGCAGGAGCCCAGCCGCGCTGCGCACTTCGCCGCCTGGGGCGCACGGGGCCGGGCGACGCACACCGTCCTCGACCTGGACTACCGGCCGATGTTCTGGGCCGACGCAGCCGACGCGACGGAGCAGGTGTCCCGAGCGCTCGAGCACGTCACTGTCGCGGTCGGCAACCGTGAGGAGTGCGAGGTCGCCGTCGGCGAGACCGACCCGCAGCGAGCGGCCGACGCCCTGCTCGACAGAGGCCTGCAGCTCGCGGTCGTCAAGCAGGGGCCGAAGGGTGTCCTCGCGGCGACCCGTGAAGGACGCGTCGAGGTGCCGCCGCATCCAGTGGACGTCGTCAACGGCCTCGGGGCCGGGGACGCCTTCGGTGGCGCGCTCGTCCACGGCCTGCTCGCCGGATGGCCGCTCGAGGAGGTCCTGTGCTTCGCCAACGTCGCAGGGGCCATCGTCGCGGCCCGGCTCGAGTGCTCGACCGCGATGCCGACGGAGGCCGAGGTCCGCGAGCGACTCGCCGCGGGCCTCGTCCACGGGAGTTCCCGATGAGCTGGCACCGACCGTTCGGGACCACGATCCGCGACGGGTGGGACGTCGTGGTCGAGCCCGACGCGTCAGGTTGGGAACACACCGGACTGTATGCCGCTGAGCTGGGTCCCGGGGAGACGCGCGCTCTCGAGGCTCGTGGACGTGAGCTCGTCGTCATCCCCCTCAACGGGTCCGTGTCCGTCTCGAGCGAGGACTCGGCTGGACGCCACGAGGCCACCTTGTCCGGACGGGAGTCGGTGTTCGCGGGGCCGACGGACGTCGCCTACGTGCCTCCGGGGTCGTCCGTGACGGTCACCGCGGCGGGGCCTGCCCGCGTCGCCGTCGCCTTCGCCGTCGCGGGAAAGTCCGCCGCATCGCGGAGCTTCCGCCACGTGGCCGTCGGCGACGTGCCGGTCGAGCTGCGCGGCGCAGGAGCCGCGTCGCGGGAGGTCCGCAACTTCGGGATCCCCGGCGTTCTCGACGCAGACTCGATCATCGCGTGCGAGGTGATCACCCCCGCCGGCAACTGGAGCTCCTACCCGCCGCACAAGCACGACGAGGAGCGGCCGGGCGAGGAGACCCAGCTCGAGGAGATCTACTACTTCGAGGTCCGGTCAACCCACCGAAGCGAGCGTGATCGCACCTCTGGGGACCCTCCTGCCGACGGTGGCCCGGGGTTCGTGCGGGTCTACGGCACCCGGGAACGACCGATCGACGTCCTCGCCGAGGTCCGCACCGGGGACGTCGTCCTCGTCCCGCACGGCTGGCACGGGCCGGCCATGGCTGCTCCCGGCTACGACCTCTACTACCTCAACGTCATGGCCGGACCCGGCCCGGAGCGGGCCTGGCGCATCTGTGACGACCCCGACCACGCCTGGGTGCGCGACACGTGGGCCGACCAGGCCATCGACCCACGCCTCATCGGAGGCCAGCGATGACAGAGGCAGCACAGCGAGCCACGGTCCGGTTGACCGTGGCGCAGGCCGTGGTCCGCTTCCTCGCCAACCAGTGGAGCGAACGGGACGGCGAGCGCCAGAAGCTCTTCGCCGGCGTGTTCGGGATCTTCGGCCACGGCAACGTCGCCGGTCTCGGGCAGGCGCTGCTCCAGAACGAGCTCGCCGCCTCCGACCCGTCGGACCCCGACCACCTGCCCTACGTCCTGGCCCGCAACGAGCAGGCCATGGTCCACACGTCGGTCGCCTACGCCCGGCAGAAGGACCGCCTCCAGACGTGGGCCTGCACCGCGTCGGTGGGACCCGGCTCGACCAACATGCTCACCGGCGCGGCCCTGGCGACGATCAACCGCATCCCGGTCCTGCTCCTGCCCTCGGGCACCTTCGCGACCCGCGCGGCGTCGCCGGTGCTGCAGGAGCTCGAGGCACCGTATGCCGCTGACGTGACGGTCAACGACGCCTTCCGGCCGCTCTCGCGGTTCTTCGACCGCGTGAACCGGCCCGAGCAGCTTCCCTCCGCCCTGCTCGCTGCGATGCGTGTGCTCACCGACCCGGTCGAGACCGGCGCCGTGACGATCGCGTTGCCGCAGGACGTGCAGGCCGAGGCCCACGACTGGCCGGTCGAGCTCTTCGCGGAGCGCGTGTGGAGGGTCGCCCGGCCCGTACCCGAGCGCGTCGACGTCGAGGACGCCGCCGACCTCATCCGATCCGCCCGACGCCCGCTGATCGTCGCAGGCGGGGGTGTGCACTACTCCGGAGCGGAGGAGGCGCTGGCCGCGTTCTGCGCCCAGACCGGCATCCCGGTCGGTGAGACCCAGGCCGGCAAGGGGTCCTTGCCTCATGGCCATCCCCAGCTGCTCGGGGCGATCGGCTCGACGGGCACGACAGCCGCCAACGCCGTCGCTGCGCAGGCAGACGTCGTCATCGGCATCGGGACGCGCTGGAGCGACTTCACGACCGCGTCGCGGACCGCGTTCCAGGACCGGCACGTCCGCTTCGTCAACATCAACGTGGCTCGCTTCGACGCCGGCAAGCACGCGGGGCTCCCGGTCGTGGCCGATGCCAGCGAGGCGCTCGCGGCGCTCGCCCCGGCGCTGGAGGGGTATGTCGTGGAGCCGGCCTACCGACACCGGCAGGCGACGCTGTGGGCCGAGTGGGATGCCCAGGTCGAGGCGACGTACCACCCGTCGTCCGAGGTCACCGACGCGCTGGCGGAGGGTCTGCTCACCCAGGGCGAGGTCCTCGGAGTCGTCAACGAGCTGACCGACCCGCGGGACGTCGTCCTCTGCGCGGCCGGCTCGATGCCGGGCGACCTGCACAAGCTGTGGCGGGTTCGCGACCGCAAGGGATATCACGTCGAGTACGGCTACTCGTGCATGGGCTACGAGGTGCCGGCGTCGATCGGCATCCGGCTCGCCGACGAGTCGCGCGACGTCTTCGCGATGGTCGGCGACGGCGGCTACCTGATGATGCCCACCGAGCTGGTGACCGCGGTCCAGGAGCGGGTCAAGGTGGTCATCGTCCTCGTCCAGAACCATGGGTTCCACTCGATCGGTTCCCTGTCGGAGGCGCTCGGCTCCCAGCGCTTCGGCACGAAGTACCGCTACCGCGACGAGGAGACCGGTCGCCTCGAGGGAGCGACCCTGCCCGTCGACCTGGCCGCGAATGCGCGCAGCCTCGGCGCCCACGTCATCGAGGTCCACTCGCGCGATGAGCTCGCGGTGGCCGTCAGGGAGGCGAAGGCCGCCCCGGCACACGGCGGCCCGATCGTCATCCACGTCGAGACCGACCCGACCGTGTACGCCCCGGACAGCGCGTCCTGGTGGGACGTCCCGGTGGCCCAGGTCAGCGATCTGGAGACGACGCAGACGGCTTATACCGAGTACGAGGAGCGCAAGAGCATGCAGCGGCGGCTCATCACTGCACCGATCACCGAACCGCCGAGCGCGAGCGCCACGGACCGGTGACGCCCCGGACCTCGAGTCGCCCACCAAGGAGACCGTCGAGCGCCCCGGGCTCGTCGCCCGCTGTTCCGCTGCGCGGAAAGCGCATCGCCTCGGTCGTGGTGCATCGTCGACGCTCGGACGGTCGACGATGCAGTCGAACGTTGCAGCCGGGACCACCCACCCGGCCGCTTGCCGGAGCCCCCATGATCGTGTGCCACTGCGCCGTGGTGAGCGACCGCGACGTCGCCGGGGCCTACGCCGCCGGTGCCCGGACCTTGGCCACGGCCTGCCAGTCGGCCGCCGTCGCCGCCGAGCCAACCATGCACGGATCAACGATCCCGACGTAGCGTGGACGGATGAGGACACGACGCGCACTGGTGACGACCGCCCTGGCCGCTGTGATGACGACGGCCTCCTGGGGAGCGGCCACGGCCCAACCCTTCCCCGACATCATCCCCATCCCGACCGGCTCGCTCCCCGAAGGCATCGCCACCGGCACCGGGACCTCGATCTACGCCGGCTCCCGTGCGGACGGCTCGGTCTGGCTGGGTGACCTCCGCACCGGCGAGGGGGACCTCCTCGTACCGGGCACGGAGGGGCGGATGGCCGTCGGGATCAAGGTCCGGTTCGGACTGCTCTTCGTCTCCGGCGGAACGTATGGCGACGCCTACGTCTACGACGCCGCGACGGGGGCAGAGGTGGCCGTCCTCCACCTGACGGACGGACCCGCCTTCATCAACGACGTGACGGTGACGCAGGACGCTGCCTACTTCACCAACTCGGCAGCTGCGGAGATCTACGCCGTCGAGCTCAGCGACGGCACACCGACCGGCGCCGTCGAGACCCTCCCGCTCACCGGGGAGTGGCAGCAGGTCGAGGGCTTCAACGCCAACGGCATCGCCGCCACTCCTGACGGCGACACCCTGCTCGTCATCAACAGCACGACGGGAATCCTCTACGCCGTCGACCCGACGACGGGTGAGGCCGTCGCCGTCGACACGGGCGGCACGGTCCTGACGATGGGCGACGGAATCCTGCTCAGGGGCAAGACGCTCTACGTCGTCCGGAACCTGTCCAACGAGATCGTCGAGCTGCGCCTGTCGTCGGACCTCCTCTCGGCGAGCTACGTGGCGACGTTGACCGACCCCGACTTCGACGTCCCAACGACGATCGCGATGCAGGGCTCGAGGCTGTACGCCGTCAACGCCCGGTTCACGGCGCCTCCCGGCCCGACGACGGAGCACGACATCGTCAAGGTCGACGGCGAGTAGCCGACCCGCGGTCCGGTGCAGGGCAGGTCAGCCGAGCACGAGCACCAGGGCCGACACCACCGTCGCGGCGAGCACCGCCTGGTCGAAACGCGCCTGGCTCAGCCGCCGGGCCGCGTGCAGCCCGACCCACGTGCCGACCAGGACCAGTGGAGCGAGCAGTGCGGTGCGCCACAGGGTCTCGGCGCCAACCAAGCCGAGTCCGGCACTGAAGGGGACCTTGCAGAGGTTGACGCCGAAGAAGAAGAGGGCACCGGTGCCGAGGAAGCGGCGCTTCTCGACGCCCTGCGCCACGAGGTAGAGCGTCATCACCGCCCCGGCGGAATTCGCGGTCATCGTCACGAACCCCGACGCGATCCCGGTGGCGAGCGCCAGGGGATGGGACTCCGCGACCGTGCTCGTGTCCGGCGAGCGCCAGACGAGGAACAGCTGCAGCAGAGCCATCGCGAGGAGCAGCACCCCGATCGAGCGGCGCAACGTCGTGTTGTCGACCCAGGCGAGGAAGACGGCGCCGAGGACGAGGCCCGGGACCACGGCGGGGATGAGCCGCCTCAGCAGGTCGAGGTCGGCGTCGCCCCGGTAGTGCCAGACGGCCACGACGTCGCCGACGATCAGCAGCAGGAGGATCGCCGCGGTCGACTCCCGGGTCGGCAGCACCGCCGCGAAGATCGCGATGGCGATGCTTGCGAGCCCGCCGACGGCGGTCTTCGAGAAGCCGATGATGAGGGCGGCCGTCCCGAGGAGAAGGAAGTCCACGCCCGTCACGCCTCCGAAGCCTAGGCCCAGCCGGGAAGGCGCACGGCGGCGTTCCAGGTGGGTATGGGTCGGGGGAGTCTGGCGTCCAGACCACGAGAGGAGTGCAGCCATGGGAGCAGGAATCACGCTGGCGGTCATCGGGGCGATCCTCGCCTTCGCCGTCCGAGCGGACCCGGACGGCATCAGCCTGCCGACCGTGGGGGTCATCCTCATGGTGGCCGGGGGACTGCTGGTCTTCCTCTCGCGACGGGAGCACCACCGCAAGGTCATCACGAGCGTGGAGCCCGCAGAGGACCCTCGCGACCCGCCGCACGTCTACACCGAGGGCTCGCTGCGGGACATCGACGACTGACGCTGCTGGCCGCGACGCACCACCGCGCACGCCCCGGATAGCGTGTGACCATGGCCCTGCGCATGCTCGCCCTCGACCTCGACGGCACGACGCTCAACCACATGGGCGAGCTGTCCGACGCCGTGCGCGAGGGCGTCGCCGCGCTCCCCGACGAGGTCATCGTGGTCGTCGCGACCGGCAGGTCCATCATCGCGACGACGCCGGTCCTGGAGGTGCTCGGCATCCGAGAGGGCTTCGCCGTCTGTGCCAACGGTGCCGTCACCATCGAGCTCGACCCTCGCGCCTCGTCCGGCTACGCCATCGTCGACACCGTGACCTTCGACCCCAAGCCGGTCCTCGAGCGGCTTCGGGTCGCCCTGCCCGACGCGCGCATCGCGGTCGAGGAGCTCGGTGTCGGCTTCAAGGTGAGCCGGCACTTCCCAGAGGGTGAGCTGATGGGGCAGACCCGAGTGGTCGACTGGGAGGAGCTCGTCGCCCACCCCGTCACCCGCGTCACCCTCCGTCAGCCCGAGGCGACGGCCGAGGAGTTCATGGAGATGGTCGAGCGAGCCGGCCTCCACGGTGTCTCCTACGCCGTCGGCTGGTCGGCCTGGCTCGACATCAACCCCGAGGGCGTCAGCAAGGCCTCCGCGCTCGAGCTCATCCGTCGCCGCATCGGCGTCGAGCCGGTCCACACGGTGGCCGTGGGCGACCAGCGCAACGACCTCGAGATGCTGCGCTGGGCCGCGTGGGGCGTCGCGATGGCCAACGCCCCGGACGAGGTCCGGGCTGTCGCCGACGAGGTCACGGGACACGTCGAGGACGACGGGCTCGTGCCGGTGCTCGAGGGGGTCGCCGAGGCTGCGAGGAACGGCAGCCCGTTCCGCGACGGAGTGCCCTCCGGCGCGACGTGACGGTTCCCCGCCTAGCCGGCCCAGCGGCATACGGCCTGATCTGAGGCGTCGTTGTCGAAGGCGGCCCGCCCCGTTCGACGAGAGGATGAGGCGGTGGCCACCCGGCCCTGCGGAGAGGAAGGCTGCCATGCGTTTCATGATCATCGTGCCCGGGACCGCGGAGTCCGAGCAGGGCGGCACGGCCACGGAGCAGCAGTTCGCTGACATGCAGGCCTACCAGGAGGAGATGCTCCGGGCAGGGGTCTACGTCGACGGACAGGGGCTGCACCCGACGTCCCGGGGCGCCCGCATCACGTTCGAGAACGACGAGTGGGTCGTCACCGACGGGCCCTTCACCGAGGCGAAGGAGATCATCGCCGGGTTCTCCATCATCGAGGTGTCCTCCCGCGAGGAGGCGCTCGAGTGGGTCAGGCGCTGGCCCCGCTCCTGCGTTCCCGACCCGGGCCGAGCCTTCGAGCTGCGGCAGATCTACGCCCCGGAGGACTTCGGTGACACCTACACCCCGGAGCTGCGCGAACGCGAGGCCAGGATGCGCGAAGCAGCCGCCCGCAACGCGGCCCAGGGCTGAGTGACGCGGGTGACCGAGGATCACCTGCCGCGACCGTCAGGGGGACGTGCCAGAGTGGACCGGTGCCTCCACGCGCCCCCTCAGCCACCGACCCCGATGCCGTCCGTCGCACCGTCGAGGCGGTCTGGCGCCTCGAGGCGGCCAAGGTGACGGCGGTCGTGGCCCGACTCGTCGGCGACATCGGCCTGGCCGAGGACCTCGCCCAGGATGCGTTCCTCCAGGCCCTCGAGCAGTGGCCGCGCGACGGCCTGCCGGACAGTCCCGGGGCGTGGCTCACCTCGACCGCGCGCCGCCGCGCCATCGACCGGATCCGGCGAGACGTGAACCTCAGGGACAAGCTGCAGCAGGTCGGCCATGCGGAGGAGCTGCGCGTCGCCGACCTGGCCGAGTCCCACTTCGAGCGGGCACTGGAGGACATCGACGACGACGTCCTCGGTCTCGTCTTCGCCGCCTGCCACCCCGTCCTCACGGCACAGGCTCGGATCTCGCTGACGCTGAGGATGATCGGGGGGCTGACGACTCGCGAGATCGCCCGTGCCTTCCTCACCACCGAGTCGACGATCGGCCAGCGGATCTCCCGCGCGAAGAAGTCCCTCCGCGCCGACGGCGTGACCATCGAGGTGCCGTCCGGGGCTGACCTGGCACCCCGACTGGCCTCCGTGCTCGAGGTCGTCTATCTCATCTTCAACGAGGGCTACGCCGCCACGTCCGGCCGGGACTGGGTGCGCGGCGACCTCATGGAGGAGGCCATCCGCCTCGGCCGGGTCCTGTCCGCGCTCGCTCCCCGCGAGCCGGAGGTGCACGGCCTCGTCGCCCTCATGGAGATCCAGGCCTCGCGCACCCGCGCCCGGATCGCCCCCGACGGCTCGCCCGTCCTCCTCCTCGACCAGGACCGCACCCAGTGGGACTGGTCCCTCATCCGCCACGCGCTCACGGCGCTCGACCGCGCGACCGAGCTGAGCGGCATACGGGGCCCGTATGTCCTCCAGGCGGCGATCGCCGCGTGCCACGCCCGCGCCCGCACCCCGGACGAGACGGACTGGCCACGGATCGTCATGCTCTACGAGGAGCTTTCGCGGGTTCGCCCGTCCCCGGTCGTCGACCTCAACCTGGCTGTCGCGATGTCGTATGCCGCTGGGCCCGGTCCCGCTCTCGCCGTCGTCGACCGCCTGGTCGAGTCCGGGTCGCTCGCCGACTACCACCTCCTACCGAGCGTGCGGGGGGACCTGCTGCGCAAGCTGGGTCGTGAGGAGGAGGCCCGCGGCGAGTTCCGGCGCGCGGCGGCCATGACCGACAACGAGGCCGAGCGCAACCTGCTGCTCCGGCGCGCGGACGGGGAGCGCCCCGCCGTTCCCTGACGAACTGCCCTGCCGCGGGACGTATCAGGGCTACTGTCGGATCACCCTTCAGGACAGAGACGCCGAGGGAGAGGTCCGCATGGTCGTGCATCGCAGCTGCCCGGGCTACGGCGACGAGCCGTTCGCCGCACTCGTCGCTGACTACCCGGGAGCCGAGGCCTATCCCGCCGGGGACTTCCGGATCGAGTGGGGACCGGTCTTCCATCGCGGCCGGCTCGACGGCTCCGCACGGGTCCTCGTCATCGGTCAGGACCCGGCCACGCACGAGGCGATCAGCCGTCGCGTCCTCGTCGGTGAGGCGGGCCAACGCGTTCAGGGGCTGCTGGCGCGGCTGGGGATCACGCACAGCTACGTCATGCTCAACGTCTACCTGTACAGCGTCTTCGGGCAGTCGGCCGGCTACCGTCACGTGAAGGACCCGGCCATCGTCGCGTACCGGCACCGGTGGTTCGACGCGGTGCTGCTCGACTCGGGCGTCACGGCCGTGATCGCGCTCGGCACGCTCGCCAAGCGCGCCTTCGGCGTGTGGGAGGACAGCTCACCCGAGCGGTCGGGCCGTGCCGAGGGGATCCACCTCGCCGCGATCCGACACCCCACCTACGCCGAGGGGTCGGCCCGGGCCAGCGGGCAGCCGCTCGAGGACACGACTGCCGCGCAGCTCGCTGACTGGAGCGGGCACCTGCCCGCGCTCGCGGCGGCCGTGCTGCCGGAGGTGACGCCGAACCCCAAGCCCTACGGCGAGTCGTGGGCCGAGCAGGACCTCGTCGGGATCCCCGAGCAGGACCTGCCGCCCGGTGCGCCGGCGTGGTGGCGTGCCGTGGACGCGTGGGCGGTCCGGGACGGGGCCGACGCCCAGGAGAAGCGCTCGACGATCCGCGTCACCGTTCCCAAGGGGGCACGCTCATGGCCGACACTGTGACGAGCAACGCGAGCCGGACGGCCCACGAGTCGTTCGAGGAGGCCTACCACCGCGGCATCACGGACGAGCTGCCGGCCCCGCCGCGGCGGGCCCGGGCACTCCCGCCCGCACCCTTCGCGCTCCGGGGTGCCGTCATCACCCCCGAGGGCGCCTGGTCGGCCGGGTACGTCACGGTGGCCGACGGCCGGGTCGACCGGGTCAGCCGACGCCGCCCCACGTCGGTCCCGGTGCACGAGACCGACGGCGTGATCCTCCCCGGGTTGCTCGACCTGCACGGCCACCCCGAGTTCAACGTCTTCGCGGCCTGGGAGCCGCCCAAGCTCTATGCGAACCGCTACGCCTGGCGCCGGTCGACGGCCTACAAGCAGCTGGTCCGGGACCCGCAGAACGCGCTCCGCGACGCAGTCCCCCCGCAGACCCAGACCCGGTACGCCGAGGTGCGCGCGCTCGTGGGCGGCGTGACCGGCATCCAGGGGGCTGCGTCGGCGAGCAGCAGCGCGGCCGCCGAGCCGCTCGTCCGCAACATCGACCGCTGGGCATTCGGGGCGCACCGGGCCCGGTCGCTCGTGGACCTGCCGAGCGGGAGCTTCGGCAAGGAGTCGTTCGACCGGATCATCGCCCACATCGCGGCCGGCTCGGTCAACGCCTTCTACCTCCACCTCTCCGAGGGGCGCCGTGGCGACGAGGTGAGCGAGGAGGAGTTCCGCCGGTTCATCGACCTCGGGGCGGCCACGCCGGCGACGAACATCATCCACGGCAGCGCCCTGACGGCGGCCGACCTCCACGAGGTCGCGGACGCCGGCTGCCGCCTCGTGTGGTCCCCCCAGTCGAACCTCCGGCTCTACGGCGAGACGACGCTCGCCGGTGAGGCCCTGCGCGCCGGCATGCCCGTGGCTCTCGGTGCTGACTGGCTGCCCTCGGGGTCGACGAGCCTGCTCGCCGAGATGAAGGTGGCGCGGCGTGAGCTCGCCCGACAAGGTCACCCCGTTCCCGCCGCCGACCTCGTCGCGATGGTGACGTCAGTCGCGGCCCGGATGGCCGGGCTCGATGAGCACCTCGGGTCGGTCGCCGAGGGCCGGCCGGCCGACCTGCTCGTCCTCGAGCGGCACCACCGGGACCCGTACGAGAACGTCTGCCTCGCTGACCCGTCCTGGGTGGAGCTGGTCTGCATCGGCGGCGACGTCACCTACGGCCGGGCGGACTGGTTCGACGAGCTCTCCGGCGGCGCGGCCGGCTCCACGATCGAGGACCTCGCAGCGTGGGGCAAGCCGATGCGGCTCGACACCGGCTTCCAGTCGCACCCGACCGCGGCGTCACCCTCGTTGACGGAGATCCGGGCGCTGCTCACCTCGGCCTACCCGCCGGTCGGGCCGATCTTCGCGTGACGGCGAGGGATCGGCTCGTCCGCTCCTGCGCACGGACAGCAGGCTCGTCACCGTCACCGTGGCGAGGATGCCGACGATGACCCCGAGCGAGAGGAGCGTCGGGACCTCCGGCACCCCCGGCCACACGCCGTGTGCCCAGTGGAGCACCAGCTTGGCGCCGATGAACCCGAGGATCAGGGCCAGGCCGTGGCCGAGATGGACGAGCGAGGACAGGGCGTTCTCGAGCACGAAGTAGAGGGCACGGAGGCCGAGCAACGCGAAGGCGTTGGTGACCAGGACGAGGTAGGGGTCGCCGGTGATCCCGTAGACCGCCGGGACGGAGTCGACCGCGAAGACGACGTCGGTGCCGAGGATCGCGACCGTGACGAGGGCGAGGGGTGTCAGTGCGCGGCGACCGTCATGGGGAACCGTCAACCGGGTTCCCGCGTACGCGTCGGTGACGGGGAAGAACCGGCGGACGAGCCGGACACTGCGCAGCGTGCTCACGTCGACCGCGTGATCCGCAGGCGAGAGGGCGTCCCGGCCGACCTTGACGGCCGTGCCGAGCAGGATGGCCCCGAAGAGCAGGAAGGTCCAGGAGAACGTCGCGATGAGCTGCGCTCCGAGGAGGATGAAGACGGCGCGGAGCAGCAGGGCCCCCGCGACCCCGAGCAGCAGGACCCGCTGACGCAGCTCCCGTGGCACGGCGAAGGCGGCGAGCAGGACGATGAAGACGAAGAGGTTGTCGACCGACAGCGACTTCTCGACGAGGTACCCGGTGACGTACTCGAGGCCCTGCGCGGAGCCGTACGCGGACCAGAGCCAGGCGCCGAAGGCCAGCGGGACCGCGATGTAGAAGGCGGACCAGGCGGCCGCCTCCCGCAGGCTGGGGTCGTGTGGTCGCCGGGTGATGGCGAAGTCGAGGGCGAAGAGCGCCGCGATTCCGGCGATGGTGAGCCACCAGAGGCCCGGCGAGGCGATGGAGGGGGTCGCGGTGGACGGGGCAGCAGTGAGTGCGCTCGGCGTGAGCATGTCTCTCCTCAGATCGGCAGGTGCGGTCTGAGGTCTCCTTCGCCGGCAGCAGGGCCATCGGCGTCCGCCCGGGGTGGCAGGGCCACCGGACTGACCGGGACGGACTCTGGGAAGTACTCCCCTCGCGAACCAGTTTAACCGCAGCCTCAGGCCCGAGCGGCCTCCTCGAGTCGGCGCACCCGTCGGGTGAGGATCTTGAGCATCACCCGCTCGCAGTGCGGTGACCGCTCCAGCAAGCCCTGGAACGTCATCGGCGAGAGGACGAACGTGGTGGCTCCGCCGGGTCCGCTGGTCACGGTCGCGGAGTGCGGCGCCTTGTCGAGAAGGGACATCTCCCCGAAGTAGTCGCCGGGTCCGAGGGTCGCCACCGTGCGACCGTCGACGTCGACCACCGCCGTCCCGTGGAGCAGGAGGTGCAGCCCACCGCCGGACTGCCCCTGGCGGACGAGGGTGTTGCCGGCCGGCACCGAGATCTCGGATCCGCGGTCGATGATGGTGTCGAGCATGTCGTCCGGCATCTCGCTGAAGAGGTCCTCGTCCCTGAGGAATGCTCGCAGTGTCATGACGTCCCCTCCTGTCGACAGTGCCGAGCTGTCCCTCGACGGTACTGCCGGCCCGACCACGCGCCTCGGGCACAAAGTCCCTGAGTCTCGCTCCCGGGAGTCAGTCGGCAGCAGCGTCGCCCGGGCCCAGCACGGTTGCTATACGGTGCGCAGGTTGCTATAGGCGCTAGAGTCTGCACATGGCCAGGACCGCCAATCCCTTTCGTCCCGGCTTCAACGCCGCACCCCCAGCGTTCGTGGGGCGCGACCGGCTCCTTGATGCGGTGCGCGAGGCACTCGCGGTGGCCGCGCTCGACGGTCGCACCCCCCGACCGATCGTCATCACCGGCACCCGTGGGGTGGGCAAGACCGTCGCCCTGGGCGAAGCCGCCGTGCTGGCGGCGACGGACCACGGGTGGCCGACGGTCCACGTCGAGGTGCGGCCCGGGCGTGACTTCACGCCCCTGCTGACGGAGCGGATCGTCGCCGCCGGCCACCTGCTCCAACACACCACGGCCGACGACCGACGCCACCCCGTGGTGACCGGCGGCAGGATCGGCGCCTCCGCCCTCGGTGTCGGCGGCGAGGTGGAGGTCCACCTCGAGCGCCGCGAGCCCGGCCCGGCGGACCCTCTGGAGGCCGCGCTCCGTGGCACGATGCGAGTCGCCATGGCGGAGGGGGCCGGACTCGTCCTCACGCTCGACGAGGTCCAGTACGCCCAGCGGGCGGAGCTCGCCGGTCTCACCGCGATCCTCCAGGAGCACATGGCCGACGGCTGGCCGTTGGTCGTCCTCGTCGCGGGGCTGCCCTCGATCCGCGAGCCGCGCCGGACGGTGACCTACCTGGAGCGCGGCGAGTGGCACGAGCTCGGCCTGCTGACCCGCGACGAGGCAGAGCAGGCCCTGCGCGAGCCGGCCGCTGACGCGGGCCGACCCCTCGAGCCGGATGCCACCCGAGAGCTCGCCACCGCGTCCGGTGGTTATCCCTATGCCGTCCAGCTCTACGGGCACCATGCGTGGCGAGCGTCGGCCGGCTCCGACCGCATCCTCCGCGAGCATGCGGTGGCAGCCTTGGGTGCGGCTCGGCGGGAGCTGGAGGAAGGGCTCTACGTCGCCCGCTGGAACGATGCGTCCGAGCGCGAGCGCGAGTACCTGGGCGCGGTCGCCCGGGTGCTCGCGCGCACCGGTGAGGCCACCGGTGGTGCCGTGGCGGCGGAGCTCGGGAAGGCCGCGACGGAGGTGTCCTATCTCCGGGACCGCCTCATCAAGAAGGGCACGCTCTACACCGAGGGGCCGCGCCTGCTCTTCATCACGCCCGGTATGGCCGAGTGGGTCGCCGGCCGCTGAGCGGGTGCATCCCCACGGCGCGCGTCACGTGGCGCGGAAGCTCACCTCGGCGGTCGCCACCGTGTCGCCCGTGCGGCCGGGCGCCTTGGCCTCGGACCAGTAGGCATTGGTGTGCGCGATGACCTGCTCGGGGCTCACCGGGATGCCCCACTGCCGCAGGTCCTCGGTCGTGTGGGCGTCGGCGACCAGCGTCGCGTCGTAGCCGCGGACCAGCGCGCCGTGCAGGGTGGCGCGGACGCACGCGTCGGTCTGGGCGCCGGTGACGACGATGCGGCCGACGCCACGCTCGGACAGGACCGACTCGAGCATGGTCTCCTCGAAGGAGTCGCCGTAGTGCTTGGCGACGAGAGGCTCGTCCTCGCCGCGGCGCAGCTCGGGGACGTACTGCCAGCCCTCGCTGCCCTCGGGCAGGCCCTCGTCCGAGTGCTGGATCCAGACCACGGGCACGCCCTCGCCCCGGGCCTTGTCCACCAGGGTGCTGATGTTGGCGATGACCCCGTCACGGTTGTGGGCGGCGCCGACCACGTCGTTCTGCACGTCGATGACCAGGAGGGCCGTGTGGGGACGGTTGTCGAGTGTCGTCATGAATCGACGGTAGTCCGGTCCACCGACAGTGGGATGCTGGCGGAGCCATGAACTCCTCGCGCGACCACTACGTGTCCTCCGGCTCGAACCCTCGCCTCAAGGCGGTGATCGCGCTGCGGCGCCGTCGCACCCGGGAGGAGACCGGCCAGACCGTCGTCGAGGGCCACGAGGAGATCCGCCTGGCGCTGGAGGCCGGGGTGACGCCCCGGACCGTCTTCGTCTCCGAGGAGCTGTTCAGCCCGTCCGGGCGTGCGGGGTCCCAGGAGATCGGCACCCAGGCGGAGCTCGTCGACCGGCTCCGAGCGGCAGGGGTGGAGATCGTGCGACTCAGCCCAGCGGCATACGCCAAGGTGTCCTATCGAGAGGGACCCGACGGTCTGCTGGCCGTCGTCGACAACGTCGGTATGCCGCTGGGCTCGCTCCGGGTCGACCGTCCGGACTGGCTCGGGCTCGTCACCCAGGGCGTCGAGAAACCCGGCAACCTCGGCGCCATGCTGCGCACCGCGGACGCGGCCGGTGTCGACGCCGTCCTCGCGGCGGACCCCGTGACGGACTGGGGCAACCCCAACGTCGTGCGCGCGAGCAAGGGGACGCTCTTCGCCGTTCCGGTGGCCAGTGCCACGACCCCCGAGGCGCTCGCCTGGCTCGAGAGCAACGCCGTCACCCTCGTCGTGACCACCCCGGAGACCGGCCTGCTCCACACGGACGTCGACTACACCGGACGCGTCGCCATCGCGGTCGGCTCGGAGAAGCACGGCGCCGACGACGCCCTGCTCGCGGCCGCCGACCGCCGGGTCCGCATCCCGATGCGCGGCAGGGCCAACAGCCTCAACGTCTCGGTCGCCGCCGCTGTCGTGCTCTACGAGGCCGTGCGCCAACGCGCCTCACGGTCCGAACCCATCGATCCGGGCTGACCGGGGGGTGGTCAAAAGCACACCTTGGCGTGTGTCACGATTGACCGTATGCGAGTTGACCACGTGTCCTATGCGGCAGAGCACGACGGCCTCCAAGCAACGGCCGAGCGGCTCTCGAAGCTCATCGGTGTGGAGCCGGTCGACGGCGGGGTGCACCCCCGCTTCGGGACGCGCAACGTCATCCTCCCGCTCGCGGACCGCAACTACGTCGAGGTCGTCGAGGTGCTCGACCACCCTGCGTCGGACAAGGCGCCCTTCGGACAGGCCGTGCGCGCCCGGTCCGAGGCCGGCGGTGGCTGGCTCGGCTGGGTCGTCGCCGTGGACGACCTCACCTCTGCCGAGAAGCGACTCGGCCGTGAGGCCGTCGAGGGCAACCGCCACCGCCCCGACGGCACCGAGCTGCGCTGGAAGCAGATCGGGATCCGGGGCCTCATCGCCGACCCCCAGGTGCCCTACTTCATCCAGTGGGAGGACATCTCGCTCCACCCCGCCAACGGGTCGACGTCCCAGGTTCACATCGGTGAGCTGCAGATCGCGGGCGACCCGGCGCGGGTGCGAGAGTGGCTCGGCGTCGACCAGACCTTCGACAAGGGCGACATCCACTTCACCTTCGTCGCGCCCCATGGGACCCCGGGCCTGCTGTCCGTGACCTTCCAGACGCCGGACGGCGACGTCACCATCTGAGGACCGCCGTCCTGCCCGGACGACCTGGAGCCGGGTCAGCGGGTGAGGCGGTGCGCGTTGAGCAGCGGCACTCCCGCAGCGAGCGTCGCGAGGACCGCGGCAAGGACAGGGTGGACGAGGCCGAGCGCGCCCGCGACGAGGGCCACTGCGTCGTAGGCGAGCGCCCAGACGACGTTCTGGCGGATCACCGCACGGGTCCGCTGCGCCAGCTCGACCGTGTCGGCCACCCGGTCGAGATCGTCCCGGTCGAAGAGGAGCCCCGGACGCGGGTGGCCGACGACCGCGACCCGCCGCCCTTGGCGTTGGAGCTCGCTCACGAGATCCGGCGCGCCGTCGCGAGCCCGCGACCGCACCTTCCCCGGGTCGATGCCGACGGCTGCGGCGACGCCGCGGGCATGCGCCTCCCCCTCGTCGCTGAGCAGGTAGGTGGCGAGGCCGAGCTCCTTGAGGCGTGCGACGGCGGCACGCGAGGTGTCCCTCACCGCGTCCTCCACGGTGAGTGCTGCCCGTGCCCGACCACTCCAGCCGACGTACACCGTCCTGCCCGGGGTCTGGTCCGCGTGTGCCACGAGGGCCTCGTCCACCTCCTCGAATAGCGCCGCCTTCCCGACGGTGACTTCGGTGTCCTTGATGCGCGCCGAGGCGCCCTCGCCCTGGTTGGCCTCGAAGTCGCGGATCCGGGGCAGGTCGATCCGGGCGAGCTCCGCACCGGCGACGATGGCCCGGGCGACTGGGTGGCTGCTGCCCTGCTCGACGGCGGCCGCGGCGGTGAGGGCGGCCTTCTTCGACAGGCGGCCGGTGACGGCGATCGACGTGAGGGACAGGTCCCCGGTGGTGAGGACGCCGGTGCGGGTGATGACGACGGTGTCGACGAGGCCGGCTGCCGGCAGGAGGTCGGATCCCGGAGGTGGGTCGGCTGATCGGGCGGTGCGCCCTCGGGCCGCTGCGAGAGCGGCGGGCGCGGCGAGCGCCAGGGCAGGGAAGGAGGCGATGACGAGGACCGCGACCACCGCGACGAGCGAGCTCGTCAGGGACTGACCGGAGAGGAGCCGGACGACCAGCAGGGCGAGTGCGGTCAGCACGACGACGGGCGTGAACCACGTCTCGAGGCGGCCTGCTGCGGCCGGGGTCGGCGCGTCGGGTCCCGCCGCCTCGCGGATGCGCGCCTCGACGTAGCGCACCAGGAGCAGCAGCGCGGTGACGACGGCCGGGGTGCCGGACCATTCGTCCGGGGCATCGCGCAGCAGGGCGGCCACCGAGTGGACCCAGGAGACGGTCGCAGCGAGCAGCACCGGCACGTCGGGGTTGGGACGAAGGTGCCGGACGCCGGCCCACGCCGGCTCGACGAGCGGGCGGGCGCACCACCCGAGGACGGCGGCCGTGAGGACCACCTGCACCCAACGCGCGCCGGTGTCGCCCCCAGCGAGGAGCGCGAGGGCAACCACGGGCGTGGCGAGGGCCAGGGCGACGAAGAGGCGGGGGCGCAGCAGCGGCGCCGGTGGCGCAGGAACCAGCCCCCGAGCTGCGGCCGCCCGCGGTGTGCTCCCGCCGAGGTCCTGCGCATGGCGGCGCAGCGTGGTCAGCAGGTCGTCCGCGCGGGGACTGCGGTCGGTGTCCCGTCCGGTGTCCCGGTCGGTGCCCCGTCCGGTGTCCCGGTCGGTGCCCCGTCCAGTGTCCCGTCCAGTGCCTCGTCCGGTGCTCATCCCTCTCCTCCGCTGCTCCGAGGGTCGAGGAGCTCCTCGGCCAGGCGTTTGGGGGCTCGGACGAGCCACGCGTCGGTGATGACCTCGCGCAGCTCGTCGACGGTGAGCCGGTCGAGGTCGCACTCGCGCAGCAGGACGGCGTTGTAGCCGTTCCAGTGCGGCGTCGTGAACCAGGGGGAGTCGCCGACCATCGACTCCTTGTCCTCCGCGGAGCAGTGGAACGCGATGACGTCGTCGTAGAGCTCACCCGTCACCGGGTCGTGGGCGTCCTTGCGCGGGTCGCGAAAGAAGACGAAGGATTTCCCCTTCACGCGGTATGCCGCCCGGGCCGGCGACCGTGGGTCAGTCGGGTGTCGCTCGACCTCCGGCAGGGCTGCCGCGATGGCGTGGACATCGTGGACCGTGGCCTTCCGGGTGCGTGCCATGCCTTGCCACGGTAGCCCGATCCATCACCGTCCGCCACGACCGCAGCGCGCGCGGCGGCCACGAGCACCGGGTGAGCAGAGGTCCCAGTGCACCCGGGTGAGGGCGACGCCCGGTGGGGAGGCGTGACCCGGGAAGAAATACCCGGTTGGGGTATGTTGGCAGAGGCATCGCGTGTCGGGAGAAGGAGGGGCCATGGAGGACCTGACCGAGGTCGTGCCGCACCAGCACGGCTACATCCACCAGAAGGACGACTACCTGCGCCGGCTGCGCCGCATCGAGGGCCAGGCGCGAGGACTCCAGCGGATGGTCGAGGAGGAGCAGTACTGCATCGACATCCTCACCCAGATCTCGGCCATGACCAAGGCGCTGCAGTCGGTCGCCCTCGGGCTCCTCGACGAGCACATCGCCCACTGCGTCGTCGACGCGGTCCGCGAGGGGGGACCGGAGGCGGAGATCAAGCTCAAGGAGGCCTCCGACGCGATCGCGCGGCTCGTCCGCTCGTGACACCGGCCTGAGGCACGGGCCCCCCCGGACACGCGAGGGCCCGCCGGGTGAACCGGCGGGCCCTCGCTCCTCCCCCCGGAGGGTCAGCGCGTGGGCGCTGCCGTCTTCAGGCGCGTCTGGACGACGAAGAGCCCTTCTTCGGTTCCCGTGAAGACGACCTTGCCGTCCTTGAACCACGGGTAGTTGCTCCACGAGCCCGCGAACCCGGTGTGGTCGTCGGCCGGGTAGCCGTCGAAGAACCCGGCCTCCCGCATCCGGCCCTGGTCGAGCCGCCAGCCGTCGAAGATCCGCAGGCCGCTCGTGTAGTTCGACTCGTAGGCGAGCCCGTCCTTGATGAAGATGTTGTGGTCGATGGTGTTGAGCCCGCTGCTCGCCGTGCCGGTCAGCTTCGGCGCGTCGAGGTCGGACATGTCGAAGATGTAGGTCGTCGTCCTGTCCACCGTCCCCGCGAGCTCGTCGATCTCGTCACCCATGAGGAAGTACTTGTGGTCCTCGGAGAACCAGCCCTGGTGCGTGTAGGCGGACGTGTCGTAGGGCACCCGCGCCAGCTGCTTGACGTCGGCGGGGTCCGTCGCGTCGAGCACGGTCACGGTGTCCTCGTTGGAGGCGGAGCAGATCTCTCGACCCGTGTAGTCGGCGTCGGGCCCGTGGTAGGTGACGCAGTGGATGTCGTGCGTGTAGCCGTCCCCGCCGTAGCACCCGGCGAAGGCAGGGTTCTTCGGGTCGGAGAGGTCGAAGATGATCGGACCGCCGGCCACGCCCGGACACAGGGTGACGTCGCGACGGGCACCGATGACGTAGGCGGTGTCACTGTCCTCGTTGATCGCGAGGTTGTGCGCCTGCCCGAACCCGCCGACCCAGCTGTCCTCGGTCCACGTCTGCTCCTCGGTGACACCGCGCAGGCGGGTGAGGTCGAAGACCTGCATGCCGTGGCCGGCGTTCTCGCTGACGACGTAGGCGTGGTTGTCGTTGACCTTGATGTCGCGCCACACGCCGCCCGAGCGGACCATCGTGTGGGTCGGCAGCATGCCGAGATAGCGCACGTCGTGGCCGTCCGTCACGTCGAAGAACGCCGTCCCCTCGAAGGTCCCGAGGAGGGCGTACTCCCGCTGGGTCTCGGGGTCGGTCCAGCCCCACACGTCGTTGGCCCACACGGAGCCGATCTCCTTGAGCGGGACATAGGTCATGAGGTCGACCTTGTGGCAGGGGAAGATGCCTGCCATGTCGTCCTCGCACCGGACGTCGGTGATCCGCTCGGCGGGGACGCCGCCCGGGCTGACGTCCTCGATGACGAGGTCGAAGCCGGCCTCCTTCCCGGACCCGTCGTGCTCGGGATGGGCTGTCGCGGTGGTCGTGGCCGTGGCGGCCATCCCGACGGCGAGCAGGGTCGCTGCTGCCGCCGAGAGGATCGATTTCGCAGAGGTGCGCACCGGTTCTCCTGTCGTGTCAACGCGGTCCCGCCGAGCTGGGGGACCTGTGGCGCAAGTCACGCTAATCGGACAAATCGGGTTCGTCGCGTTGAATACGCGTTCGCACCTGAACCCGGTTGGGAATGGATACCCCAGCGGGGTATGTTTGAGAGGTACGGACGCGGAGGACCATCCGCCGCCGTGCACGCACCCTGACCCGAGCCAGAAAGGCACGACCATGAGCCAGACCAGCACCTACACCGTCGTCGGCATGACCTGCGGACACTGCGTGGCCTCCGTCTCGGAAGAGGTCGGTGCGATCCCCGGTGTCGAGGACGTCGACGTCGACCTGGACAGCGGCCGCGTGACCGTGACCAGTGGCGCTCCGGTCGAGGAGTCGCAGGTCAAGGCGGCGGTCGAGGAGGCGGGCTACGCGCTCGCACCCACCGCATGACGGCCGTCACCAGGATCGTCGGCTTCGTCGTCGGCCTGGTCGTCGTCTTTGCGCTCGCTCTCGGGCTCGGCCGCGTGGTCGGGCCCGTGGGGGAGCCCGCGGCTGCGCACGCGGGTTCCGCCGACGCCCATGGCGACGCCGACCGGTCCGCGGCAGCCGCCGACCTGCCCGGCGGTCTCCTGGTCAGCGACGCGGGACACACCCTGAGGCTCTCGTCACCGACGGCGCCCGCCGGGCAGGACGTCCCCGTGACGTTCACCGTGACCGGACCCGACGGCACGGCGGTGAGCGACTACGAGGTCGAGCACGAGAAGGAGCTCCACCTCATCGCGGTCCGCCGCGACCTCACCGGCTACCAGCACGTTCACCCGACCCTCGCGGCCGACGGCACGTGGACCACCGCGCTCGACCTCGAGCCGGGGACGTGGCGCCTGTTCGCTGACTTCACCGCCTCCGGTGCGGACCCCCTGACCCTCGGCACGGACCTCACCGTCCCGGGCACCGCGGCGCTCGCCGCTCCCGTCCCCGAGACACGCACCGTCACCGTCGACGGCTACACCGTGACCGTCACCGGCGACCTCGTCGCTGGACAGGACGCCGCGCTCACCCTCTCGGTGAGCAAGGACGGCAGGCCGGTGACGGACCTCCAGCCCTACCTGGGTGCCTACGGACACCTCGTCGCGCTCCGGGAGGGGGACCTCGCCTACCTCCACGTCCATCCCGACGGTGAGCCCGGCGACGGCCGCACCCAGCCCGGCCCGGACGTCGTCTTCCACACCTCGGTCCCGAGCGCCGGCGCCTACCGGCTCTACCTCGACTTCCAGCACGACGGGGTCGTGCGCACCGCGCCCCTTGCCGTGACGGCCACGGCGAGCGACCACCCGGCGGCGGCGACGCCCCGTTCCAGCAGCACCACGTCAGATCACGGAGATGATCACTGATGACCACCACGCCGACCACGACGCCCGACGGCGGCACGCTCGGCCTGCCCTCCGCGACCGGGGCGATCGAGCTCGAGATCACCGGGATGACCTGCGCCTCGTGCGCCAACCGGATCGAGCGCAAGCTCAACAAGCTCGACGGGGTGACCGCCACCGTCAACTACGCCACCGAGAAGGCCAAGGTCTCCTTCCCCGACACGATCTCGGCCGAAGAGCTCGTCAAGACCGTCGAGGCCGCGGGTTACGGTGCCTCGCTCCCGGCCCCGCCGGTCGCTGCGGAAGGCGCGGACGGCCACGACGGCGACGGAGCGAGCCCAGCGGCATACGACCGGGTTCGTTCTCTCCGTGACCGGCTCGTCCTCTCAGGGGTGCTCACGGTCCCGGTCATCGCCATGGCGATGATCCCCGCCCTGCAGTTCGAGTACTGGCAGTGGGCCTCGCTCACCCTCGCCGCGCCCGTTGTCGTGTGGGGCGCCTGGCCGTTCCACCAGGCCGCCTGGACCAACCTCCGGCACGGCACCACGACGATGGACACGCTCGTGTCGATGGGCGTGCTCGCCGCCTTCGGCTGGTCGCTCTACGCCCTCTTCCTCGGGACGGCCGGCATGCCGGGGATGGTCCACCCGTTCGAGCTGACCATCTCGCGCACCGACGGGGCCGGCAACATCTACCTCGAGGCGGCCGCCGGCGTGACGACGTTCCTCCTCGCAGGTCGCTACTTCGAGGCGCGTTCCAAGCGGCAGGCCGGCGCGGCGCTCCGGGCCCTGCTCGAGCTCGGCGCCAAGGAGGTGTCGGTTCTGCGCGACGTGCCCTCGGGCACCAAGGGCACCGAGGGCACCACCGTCGAGGAGCGGATCCCCACGTCACGGCTCGAGGTCGGCATGCGGTTCGTCGTGCGACCCGGGGAGAAGATCGCGACCGACGGCGTCGTCGAGGACGGCACGTCGGCCGTCGACGCCGCCATGCTCACCGGTGAGTCGGTGCCGGTCGAGGTCGGTCCCGGCTCCACGGTGGCCGGAGCGACGATCAACGCCGGCGGGCGCATCATCGTCCGGGCAACCCGGGTCGGATCCGACACCCAGCTGGCCCAGATGGCGCGTCTGGTCGAGGACGCGCAGAACGGCAAGGCCCAGGTCCAGCGGCTGGCCGACCGGATCTCCGGGTTCTTCGTCCCCGTCGTCATCGCGCTCTCCGCGGCGACGCTCGGCTTCTGGCTCGGGACCGGGGCCGGCGCCACCGCCGCCTTCACCGCCGCGGTCGCGGTCCTCATCATCGCCTGCCCCTGTGCCCTGGGCCTGGCCACGCCGACCGCGCTCATGGTCGGCACCGGCCGGGGAGCCCAGCTCGGCATCCTCATCAAGGGTCCCGAGGTGCTGGAGTCCACCCGCCAGGTCGACACGATCGTCCTCGACAAGACGGGCACGGTCACGACCGGGGCGATGGCGCTGCAGTCGGTCGTCGCCGCGGACGGCGAGGACGAGGTCGAGGTGCTGCGCCGAGCCGGAGCCGTCGAGGACGCCTCCGAGCACCCCATCGCGCGGGCCATCGCGGCCGGTGCCAGGGCCCGGCTCGACGGGCGCGGGTCGCTGCCGGCCGTGACGCGGTTCCAGAGCACCCAGGGCCTCGGCGTGCGCGGAGAGGTCGACGGGACCGAGGTGATCGTCGGCCGTCCCGCCTTCCTCACCGAGCAGAAGCACATGCGGTGCACCGACCTCGACGCGGCCGCCGCCGAGCACGAGCTGCAGGGCTCGACGGTCGTGGCGGTGGGCTGGGGCGGTCGGATGCGCGGCATCCTCGTCGTCGCCGACACCATCAAGCCCACCTCGGCACAGGCGATCCAGGAGCTGCGCGACCTCGGGCTCACGCCGATCCTGCTGACCGGCGACAACGAGCGCGTCGCGCGGACCGTCGCCGCCCAGGTGGGGATCGCCGAGTCCGACGTCATCGCCGACGTCCTGCCGGCCGACAAGGTCGACGTCGTCAAGCGACTCCAGCACTCGGGCAAGACCGTCGCCATGGTCGGCGACGGGGTCAACGATGCGGCAGCCCTGGCCCAGGCCGACCTCGGCCTCGCGATGGGCACGGGGACCGACGTCGCGATCGAGGCGAGCGACCTGACCCTCGTCCGAGGAGACCTGCGCGTCGCGGCCGATGCCATCCGGCTCGCCCGGCGCACGCTCGGGACCATCAAGGGCAACCTCTTCTGGGCGTTCGCCTACAACGTCGCAGCCCTGCCGCTCGCCGCGGCCGGCCTGCTCAACCCGATGCTGGCCGGAGCGGCGATGGCCTTCTCCTCGGTCTTCGTCGTGTCGAACTCACTGCGCCTGCGCGGCTTCAAGGCCACCGCGGCCTGATCCCGCTGACGACGCAACACACCCGCTTGTCGACTGCTCACCCCTGCTGCAGCAGGCGCGACCAGTCGACAAGCGGGTGTGTTGCGCGCTGGAGCGGGCGGGAGGTTGCGGGCGGACGGTCGGGCTGGGAGCCGGCTCAGCGGCTACGGTCTGGGTCGTGCCTCAGGGCAGGTGGTCGACCAACCGGCTGGCCAGGGCGGTGTAGGTCTGCGGGGTCAGCGCCAGGAACCGCTCCTCGACCTCGGCCGGCAGCCCCAGCCCACGCACGAACTCGCGCACCTCATCGCCACCGACCCGGCGCCCCCGCGTCAGCTCCTTGAGCCGTTCATAGGGCGCCTCCATCCCGGGGACGCCCTGCGCCCCGAGTGCCCGCATCGCCGACTGGATCGGCTCGCCGAGGACCTCCCAGTTGGCCTCGAGGTCCGCAGCCATCGCCTCGGGCACCGCGTCCAGTCCGGCGAGCCCGCGGGCGACGTTGTCGAGCGCCAGCAGCGAGTGCCCGAAGGCGGAGCCGATGTTGCGCTGCATCGACGAGTCGGTGAGGTCGCGCTGCAGCCGGCTCTGGACGAGGGTGGAGCCGAGGACGTCGAGGAGGGCGTTGCCGACCTCGAGGTTGGCCTCGGCGTTCTCGAAGCGGATCGGGTTGACCTTGTGCGGCATCGTGCTCGAACCGACCGTCCCCTGGCCGCGGACCTGGGCGAAGTAGCCCATCGAGATGTAGGTCCACACGTCGGTGCAGAGGTTGTGGAGGACGCGGTTGAAGCGAGCCACGTCGGCGTAGAGCTCGGCCTGCCAGTCGTGGCTCTCGATCTGGGTCGTGAGGGGGTTCCACGTGAGGCCGAGCGACTCGACGAACGCCTTGCTGACGGCGGGCCAGTCGACGTCCGGCAGGGCCAGCGCGTGGGCGCCGAACGTCCCGGTCGCGCCGTTGAACTTGCCGAGGTACTCCTGCCGCTCGATCCGCCGCAGCTGACGGCCCAGCCGCCAGGCGAGGACCGCCAGCTCCTTGCCCATCGTCGTCGGTGTGGCGGGCTGGCCGTGGGTGTGGGCGAGGAGGGGCACGTCGCGCAGCTCACGGGCCAGGGTCGACACCTGGTCGACGAGGGCCTGCGCCCTGGGCAGCCACACCTCCGTCACGGCCCCCTTGACCATGAGCGCGTAGGACAGGTTGTTGATGTCCTCGCTCGTGCACCCGAAGTGGATCAGCTCGGCGAGACCTTGGTCCTCCGCGCGGGGCACGACCTCGGCGAGGCGTCGCTTGAGGAAGTACTCGACCGCCTTGACGTCGTGCACCGTGACCTGCTCGATCTCGGCGAGCTCGGCCACCTGCGCGGGCCCGAACGACTCGACGACTCCGCGCAGCGCCGCGACCTCCTCGTCGGTGAGCCGGCGCACCCCGGGGACGATCCCGTGGGCGGTCTGGTGGATGAGCCACTCGACCTCGACGCGGATCCGCTCGCGGTTGAGCGCGGCCTCCGACAGGTGGTCGACGAGGGGGGCGACGGCGGCGCGGTAGCGGCCGTCGAGCGCGCCGAGCGCGATGGCGGGTTGGGCGTCAGCGAGGGAGGCCATGGGCCCATCTTCCCAGAGCGCGTGGCGTGCTTCAGACGCGTCCGTATGCCGCTGGGCTCGCCGGGTGCCCGCGTGCCCTCGCTCGCCTCCCGCCCTCCCCCACCGCAACACACCCGCTTGTCGTGCGGTCCTGCCGGCTGCAGGTGGGGGGACCGGGCGGTAAGCGGGTGTGTTGCCGGGGGGTGGTCAGTCGAGCTCCGGGACGAGGACGGAGAAGACCTCTCCCTCAGGGCCGCTCAGCACAGCGCCCACGCCGTAGGGGCCGTCGAAGGGGCCCTGGAGCAGGGTGCCGCCGAGGTCGAGGGCGTGCGCCACGGTCGTGACGACGCTGTCCGTGGCGAAGTGGGCCACCCAGTGGGCGGGGATCTCGGGCGGCCAGTCGGCCTCGATCTCGGCGAGGCCGAAGGCGGGGTTGCCGTCGCCCGTGTGGGCGGTCGACCAGCGCGGACCGCCGTCCTCCGTCTCGTCGATGAAGCCGTGCGCGAAGATGTTCTCGTAGAAGTCGAGCACGACGTCGTAGTCGCGGGTCAGCAGCTCGTTCCAGGTCAGCGAGCCGGGCTGGTCGAGGGTGCCGCTGCCCGGAAGGTCGCCCGGCTCCCACACCCCGAAGTAGGCGCCGCCGGGGTCGACGGCGACCAGGGTCCGGGCGAGAGCCCCGAGCTGCACGGGTCGCCCGAGCGGCCGCCCGCCGTAGGTGACGATGGCGTGGGCCGCCACGCTGATGTCGCCGACCCGCAGGTAGGTCGTCCACTGGCTCGGCACGGGTGCGGTGGGAGGACGGCGGCTGATCCCGGCGACGGGCTGGTCGGCGCGCAGCGCCATGGTGTAGCCGCCGCTCGCCGCGTCACCGGTGAGCCAGCGCCAGCCGAACAGCTCGTTGTAGAAGTGCTTGGCCCGCTCGACGTCACTGACGAGCAGGTCGACCCAGCAAGGGGCCCCGTAGGGATAGTGCGGAACGGTCAGCGTCAGGTCTCTCATGCGATCAGCGCGGCTCCATCTCCAGCCTTCCCCTGACGTGGTCGAGAATGCCTCTGCAGGCAGCCTCCACCTCAGTGAAGCACCGCCGGAAGTGTTCCTCGTCGCCGTACCAGGGGTCGCTCGTCTCGAGCGTCCCCGCAGCGACGGCGGCGGGGTCGAACTCACGGACCAGCCGGATCCGGTCCCGGTGCTCCGGGATGGGGGCCAGGCGTCGCAGGTGACGCACGTGGCCCTCGTCGGACGCCAGGACGAGGTCGATGTCGTCGAACTGCGCCGGATCGAACTCCCGGGCCCGGTGGTCGGAGCCGTCGTAGCCGTGCGCGGCCAGCACCATGAGCGTCCGAGGGTCCGCGCGCTCGCCGACGTGCCAGTCCCCGGTGCCGCTCGACGACACGGTGACCCGGTCGGCCAGCCCGGCCTCGTCCACGAGACGTCCAAGGATGACGTGGCCCATGGGGGACCTGCAGATGTTGCCGCTGCACACGAAGGTGACGTGGAACGGGCGGAGCGACGGCATGGCCCTATTCAACACCCGTCGCCCGTCGTCGCGGGTGCGCCTGCGTCATGGGCCCGGGGGACTGTCGGACCTCGATGGGACGGTGTGCCCATGACGACGAGCCGAGGTGCGAGGACCCCCAGAGAGCTGCTGGCCACCTTCGTTGCGCAGGTGGCGGCCCGCGACGTGGCCGGGATCGCCGGGTCGTACGCGGCCGACGCCGTCGTCAGCCTCCCGCACGGTCGCGAGGCGACGGGGTCCGCGGCGATCCGGGCGGCCTACGCTGCTGCCCTGGCGGCGGGGGCGCGCCTCGCCGTCGACGCCAGGGCAGACGAGTCGGCGGACGAGTCGATGGTCGGGGCCGTGGTGCAGGCCGTGGTCGACGGGGCACGTGTCATCGAGACGGGCCCGCTTTCTATGGTGTCGTTCACCGGCGTCGACGGCGGCGTCCGGACCTTGCTGGCCTGGCGTGGGGAGTCCGGCTGGGCCTGGGTCCGGGACGGGTCGATGCTGCGCGACGTCGAGGCCGCGCTCGGGACCGGGCTGTCCGACGTGGCGTAGGTTCCTCGTGTGAGCGAGGGGACTGAGGCGCGGCCCGCCGGACCGCGGCGGTCGCACCTGGTCGACCTCTCGCCGCTGCGCCAGAGTCCACCGTTCGCCCGGCTGTGGATCGGCAACACGCTCGCCGGGATCGGCGCCCACGTCACGGCGACCGCGGTGGCCCTGCACATCTACGACCTCACCGCCTCGACCTTCATGGTCTCGCTCGTCGCCTGGTTCGCCCTCGGACCGGTCATCGCGTCGGGGCTCTACGGGGGCGCGGTCGCCGACCGCTTCGACCGTCGGGCCGTCGCCCTGCTGGCCTCCCTGGCGGCCTGGTCCTCGACGGTGGGCCTGGCCCTGATCGCGTGGGCCGGTGTCACGACCGTGTGGGCCTTCTACGTCATCACGACGGTCAACGCGGTTGCTGCGACGATCGCCTCGGCGACGCGGCAGGCGATCACCCCTCGTCTTCTCCCGGTTCACCTGTTGCCGAAGGCCGCAGCGCTGATGGGCATCTCGATGGGCCTCATGGTCACGGTCGGACCCGGTGTCGCGGGGGTGCTCGTGGCCCGGGTCGGCTATGCCTGGACCTACACCGTCGACGTCGTCCTCTTCCTTGCCGGGTTCCTCGGCCTGTGGACGCTGCCGCGGATCAGGCCCGAGCCCGGCGAGGACGGGGCGGAGCCGGCCCGCGGGTTCCGTTCGGTGCTCGAGGGTCTCGACCACCTGCGCCACGCCCCGAACGTCCGGATGAGCTTCGTCGTCGACATCATCGCGATGACGTTCGGCCACCCGATGGTCCTCTTCCCGGCCGTGGGGGCCCTCGTCATCGGCGGTGGCTCGGTGACGGCCGGACTGCTCCTCGCGGCCTTCGCCGCGGGCGGGATCCTCTCGAGCCTCGGCTCGGGACGCGTCACGGGCGCCCGGTGGCAGGGTCGCGCCATCCGAACCGCCATCGTCGTGTTCGGCCTCGCCATCCTCGGCTTCGGGATCGTCCTCGCCGTCGTCATGGTCGGCGGTCACTCCGTGGCGAGCCGCGACTTCGGGGACGTCAACCGGCCCGCGCTCGCTGCGGCCGTCGTGTGCCTCGCGGTGGCCGGCGGGGCCGACAACGTCAGTGCCATCTTCCGTCAGTCGATCCTCCAGGCGGCGGTCCCCGACCGGTTGCGGGGACGCATGCAGGGCATCTTCACCGTGGTCGTGACGGGCGGGCCGCGCCTCGGGCAGATGCTCGCCGGCTCGGTGGCGACGCTCACCGTGACCTGGGTGCCGCCCGTCGTCGGCGGCGCGCTCGTGGTCGCTCTCGTCGTCGTCGCGGTCGCCCGGGTGCCGAGCTTCCGCGACTACGACGCCCTCCACCCGCGGGCCTAGCGCGCCGGGCCGAAGCCTGCGGTCACGTCGCGCCGGGACCGAGCCCAGCGGCATACGGCTCAGGCGTCGGGGTATCCCTCGGGGTTCTGGCTCTGCCAGCGCCACGTGTCGGCGCACATGTCGTCGATGTCGCGCTCGGCCCGCCAGCCCAGCTCGCGCTGGGCCAGGCTCGGGTCGGCGTACGTCGCCGGAAGGTCCCCGGTGCGCCGGTCGACGATCTCGTAGGGCAGCTCGCGGCCGGCGGCCCGCTCGAAGGCGTGGACGACCTCGAGGACGCTGGTGCCGACGCCGGTGCCGAGGTTCCACGTCGAGACGGGGGCGTCCGTGCGACCGAGCCGGTCGAGCGCGGCGAGGTGCCCGGACGCCAGGTCCTCGACGTGGATGTAGTCGCGCAGTGCGGTCCCGTCCGGGGTCGGGTAGTCGCCCCCGAAGACCTGCAGCTTGTCCCGGCGACCCACCGCCACCTGCGCGACGAAGGGCATGAGGTTGTTGGGGATGCCCTGGGGGTCCTCGCCGATGGTGCCCGACGCGTGTGCCCCCACGGGGTTGAAGTAGCGCAGCAGCGCGACCCGCCAGCTCGGGTCGGCCTGCGCGACGTCACGCAGCACCTGCTCGATCATCACCTTCGTCCAGCCGTAGGGGTTCGACGCCCCCGTCGGCATGTCCTCGGTGAAGGGTGGCTCGCTGACTCCGTAGACGGTCGCCGAGGAGCTGAAGACGAGCTTGCGCACGTTGTGGCGGCGCATGGCCCGAACGAGCGAGAAGGTGGTGCCGAGGTTGTTCTCGTAGTACTCGAGTGGCTTCTCGACGCTCTCCCCGACGGCCTTGAGCCCGGCGAAGTGGATGACCGCGTCGATCGGCTCCGCGGCGAAGAGGTGCTCGGTCTTGTCGTGGTCGACGAGGTCGAACGCGTGGACCGGCAGGTGCGTGCCGGTCAGGGCCTCCAGCCGGGCCACGACGCTCGGCTTGCTGTTGGCGAAGTTGTCGACGATGAGGACCTCGTGCCCGGCGGCGACGAGCTGGACGACTGTGTGGCTGCCGATATAGCCGGCGCCGCCGGAGACGAGTACACGCATGGGACGAGCCTAGCGACGCGGCGTGGGTCCCCCGATGCCGTATGCCGCTGAGCCGGCGCCCCGGGGCTCGTGGCCTCCCAGCCCTCCCGCCCCCTCACGACGCAACACACCCGTCTACTGGCAACACACCCGGGTCTGATGCGGGTGTGTTGCCCGGTAGAGGGTGTGTTGCGGTGTCAGCGGGTCAGGCGGGGGCGGGGACGGAGGTGAAGCGCAGGTACGGCTTGACCTCCTCGACGTCCACGAACCGGGCGCGGGCGTCCTCGGTGGAGAGCGTCGGGGCGACGATGACGCGGTCGCCGACCTGCCAGTCGGCCGGGGTCGAGAACGGCCCGGCGTCGGTGACCTGCAGGCCGTCGAGCGCGCGGAGGATCTCGTCGAAGTTGCGGCCGACCGACTTGGGGTAGGTCAGCGAGAGTCGCACCCTGTTGCTGCCGTCGACGAGGAAGACGGAGCGGACCGTCGAGGTGTCGCCCTCACCCGGGTGGATCATGCCGTAGGCCTCGGAGACCGAGCGGTCCTCGTCGGCGACGATCGGGTAGTCGACCGCGTGGCCGCTGACCTGCTCGATGTCCGGCTTCCACTGCTGGTGCTGGTCGACCGGGTCGACGGAGACGGCGATGACCTTGGTGTTGCGGCGGGCCCACTCGTCCTTGAGGGCAGCGACCCGGCCGAGCTCGGTCGTGCACACCGGCGTGAAGTCCGCCGGGTGGCTGAAGAGGACGGCCCACCCGTCACCCTTCCACTCGTGGAAGGAGAGGGTGCCCTCGGTGGTGTCGGCGGTGAAGTCCGGGGCGGTGTCACCCAGGCGGAGCGAGGTCATGACGGGTCCTTTCGGGGCGATACAGCGCGTTGGACAGCACTGAACCATAACCTTGACTTATGGGACGAGAGCCGTCCGATCCGCGGACGCCGGATGGCCGTCAGGCCGTGGCCCAGGCGACGACGAGCAGGGCGACCGGCATGATGACCACCGACGCCGCGAAGAGGTACATCACCGTGGCCGCCACCGGCCCCGGCAGCCCCGCCACCGGGCCTGGCTGGAGCAGCTCGAGGCGAAGCCGAGCGGCGGACGGCGACTCGCTCATCGCCAGCACGCCCTCCGGCTTGACCGCGCCGGTGGCCATCCCGACGATGGCACGCGCCGTCGAGAGGACACCGGTGGCGCGGACCGCGGCGCGGTCGGCGAGGACCTCGATGAGGAGCGTCACCTCACGCAGCGCGGCATCGCACCGGAACCAGCGGGGCATCGCCTCGTGGATGACCGTGAAGAACTCGAGGATGAGGTCGTGGCGGGCGCGCAGGTGGGCCCGCTCGTGCGCGAGGACGGCGTCGAGCTGGTCCTCTGGCAGCGAGTCCAGGGTGCCCTGGGTGAGCACGACGCGGCGGCGCATCCCGGGCACGCAGTAGGCGGTCGGTGTCGGGTGCTCGATGACGCGCATGTGCGCCCCGTGGGCGGGGGCACCACCCGGGTGAGCGGCCGGGACCGCCAGGAGGTCGACGAGCTGCCGGTGCCTGCGGCGGTGGGCTCGCAGTCGGGTGCCCACCCGGTGTCCCGAGACGATGAGGCGCCCCGCGATGAGGCCGGTCACGGTGACAGCGACGGCGATCTGGGCGGCGTTCTCGGCCAGCTCGTAGGTCGGGCCGATGACGTAGGGCAGGGCGGCCGGGGCCGCGAAGAGGGCCGCCAGCACGGCCGCCACGGAGGTCGACTGCCACACGACCAGCGCCGCTCTCGGGGCACGCCGGAACGTCGTCATGCCGGCCATGAGACGCGGCACCGGCCACGCGAGGGCGATCGTGAGGGTGAGCAGGGCCGCGATGACCATGGGCGACTCGAGGGCTAGCCGGTTTTGCGCTTGCCCTCGCGCTGCTCGAGGTCAGCCAGAGCCGCCCGGAGCTCGTCGAGCTCCTCGGGACTCGACTGGTCGAGGAAGCGGAGCAGCGCGCTGCGACGGTCGGACCCGGCGAGCTCGCCCAGGGTGTGGTGGAGCGCCTCGGACGTCAGGTCGTCGCGGGACGATGCGGGCAGGTAGCGCCACGCTCGGCCGTCACGCTCTCGCGTGACGAGCTTCTTCTTGGCCATGCGGTCGAGGACCGTCATCAGCGTGGTGTAGGCGAGGCCACGCTCGACGCCGATGGCGTCGTGGACGTCGCGCACGGTGAGACCCGCGGGGGCCGCCTCAGTGGCTGCCCAGAGGTGCTCCATGACGGCACGCTCGAGCTCTCCGAGTCGGGTGCGTGGATTGCTGGCCATGATGCTTCCAATCTACCTGTGCGGATGGGTGACAGTGAAAACGCGGTCCACGAGGTGGAGCCCCTCAGGCCGGTGTGTGACCAAGACGACAGCCGGCCGGCCGTCGTCCGGGCTCGCCTCAGGGGTGTCGGTCGGGTAGGTGAGGTCGCCGCGATCGTCGGTGTCGCGCCGGGGGGCGAGCAGGTCGGTCAGGACGCTGCGCGCAGTCGGTGGGTCGAGGTGGGCGACCGGCTCGTCGAGCGCGATCACCGGCCGGCCACTGAGGTGGGCCCGGGCGATGGCGAGCCGCGCTCGCTCACCGCCGGAGAGGCCACGGCCGCCCGCCCCGAGGACGGTGTCGAGACCGTCGGGAAGGCTCGGGGCGAGCCGGCCGAGGCCGGCCTGGCCCAGGGCCCGGAGCATGTTCTCGTCAGTCGCGCCGGGGCGGGCGAGCGTGAGGTTGTTGCGCAGCGTGGTGCCGAAGACGTGTGGTTCGTCGTCGACGACCGCGATCCGCGCGCGGGCCTGTTCCAAGGGCTCGGCGAGCGCGTCGCGCGGCCCGTCGGCCGTCTGGACGAGGTAGCGCCCGGAGCGCGGGTCGAGGTGGCGGGCCAGGACCGCGAGCAAGGTGGACTTGCCGCTGCCGTTGGGTCCGAGGACGGCGACGGACTCGCCCGGCGCCAGCCGCAGGTCGAACGGCCCGACGGAGGGAGCCGCCTCGACCGGGGCGGGCGAGTCTGCCGATGCGGTTGGGGCCCAGGTGGCGGTGACCCCCTCGAGGAGCAGGCCGCCGAACTCGGAGTCCGGCACCGTGCTGGGCGACGCGGGATCGTGCACCGCGGGATCCTGGGCGAGCAGGGTCGCCGTCCGCGCTGCGGCGGCACGGGCCTGGGCGCGGGCGCGCATCGCGTCCGCGAGGGGGGCGAGGGCGTCGGCGAGGGCGACGGGCGTGAGGACGAGCAGTGCCTTGAGCGGGTCGGACAGGTCGAGGCCGGTCGCGATCGCAGCGGTGGCGATGGTGGCGGCCGCGACGACGAGGAGGAACCCGCCGGCGGCGAGCGCGCGCCCCCGCACCGCCGTCCGGGTCGCCCGAGCCACGTCCGCGTGCGCCTCGTCGAGCCAGCGCGTCGCCGTCCCCCACGCTCCGATCGCGCGCAGCTCGTCGGCCTGCGACGTCACGAGCTCGCTGACCCGACCGACGTCGGCGCGGGCGGCGACGAGCGCTCCCAGCGTGCGCGCCTCGATCCGGTGAGCGACGACACTGACCAGCGCGACCGCGGCGCAGACGAGGGCGACGACGAGGCCGACGGCCGGCGCGATGACCGTCGTGAAGCCGATCGCGATGGCACCTGCGACGGCGCTCGAGACGACGGGCACGGAGACCCGCACCTGTGCCTCGACCTCGTCCGTGATGTCGTGGACGACGGCGGTCAGCACGTCCGCGCGCCGGCGTCGGCCGAGTCGGGCGGGGGTCAGCGGGATCAGGGCCTCGTATGCCGCTGACCTCCGGGCGGCGAGCGTCGCCAGGGACGCGTCGTGGCTGACGAGTCGCTCGAAGTAGCGGAAGACCGGCCGCACGATGCCGAAGGTGCGCACGGCGACGATCGCCGTCATCAGGGTCAGCATGATGGGCTGCTCGGCAGCCCGGGCGATGAGCCATCCCGAGGTCGCCGTGAGGGCGATCCCGGAGGCGGTGGCGAGGCCTCCGAGCAGGCCGGCGAGGGCGATCCGGCCGGGCTGGCCGGGCTGGCCGGGGGCCGAGCCGGGGAGGGCACGCTGTGGCTTCGTCAGCGCGTCCGCCCCGACCCGGACACTCGGCGACCGGGTCGTCGGCGGCGTCATGTCGCCACCTCCGGTCGTGCGGTCAGGGAGAGCTCACGGGGGCCAGGGGTCGCCGGCGCGGGGAGGGGCTCCGGCAGGGGGAGCAGGTGGAGGTGCTCGTCGGCGAGGGCGACGAGCTCGGGCCGGTGCGTGACGGCGAGGACGATCCGCTGCTCGGCGAGGTGGGCGATGAGCGCGTTGACGGCCTCGGCCACCTCGGGGTCGAGGTGTGCCGTCGGCTCGTCGAGGAGGAGCAGCGGCTCGGGTGCGAGCCACGCCCGGGCGAGCGCGAGGCGTTGCCGCTGACCAGCGGAGAGGCCGAAGCCGTCGTCGCCGAGGGGCGTCGACAGGCCCTCGGGCAGGCCGGCCACGACCCCGTCGAGCCCGACGGTCCGCAGCGCCTCCCAGAGGTCGTCGTCGGACCGCGCTCCGGGTCCCTGGGACGACGCCGCCTCACGGCCCAGCGTGAGGTTGGCGCGGATCGAGCCCGCGGCGAGGAAGGGTCGCTGCGTGACGTAGTGGGACGGCGGTGCGGACAGCGACCCTGCCGTCGGCGCCTTGAGCCCGGCGACGAGGTCGAGCAGGGTCGTCTTGCCGACCCCCGAGGGGCCGGTGATGACGTAGAGGCCCGACCCGGCCACGAGGTCGAGGTCACGGATGACGGGAGCCAGCCCAGCGGCATACGCGTAGCTGACGTCCCTCAGGTCGACCCGGGAGAAGGGGCCGACCGCGCCCGACCGCGGGAGCCTCTCGGTCTCCAGGACCTGCAGGATGTCCTCGAGGGCGGCGGCTCCGTCCGCGGCGGCGTGGAACTCCTGGCCGACGCGGCGGATCGGCCAGTACGCCTCGGGTGCCAGCAGGATGGCGACCAGAGCCGGCGCGAGCTCCATCGTTCCGTAGGAGAGGCGCAGGCCCACCGTCACGGCGACGATCGCGACACTGATCGTCGCGAGGAGCTCGAGGGCGGCCGAGCTGAGGAACGCGATCCGCAGCGTCTCCATCGTCGCCCGACGGTGGCGTTCGCTGACGTCTCGGACCACCTCGACCTGCGGACGGGCCCGGCCGTAGTTGACCAGGGTCGGCAGTCCTCGCACGACGTCGAGGAAGTGCCCGGACAGCGCGGCCAGGGCCGCCCACCGCCGCTCGGTCGAGTCAGCCGTCGCGCGTCCGATGAGGGCGGCGAAGAGCGGGAGGAGCGGCACCGTCAGCACGACGATCAGGGCACTGGGCCAGTCGACGACGGCCAGGGTCGCGATGGCGAGAACCGGAACGACGGCCGCGGTGACGAGCGTCGGCAGGTAGCGGGCGGCATACGGCTCGACGGCTCCCGCCCCCGCGGTGGCGAGGGAGAGCGCCGTGGAGCGGCCGGGGCCCGAGCCGCTCGGGCTGTCGGTGTGGGATCCCCACGTGCGGACCAGCGCGGTCCGCAAGGCCGTCGACACGCTGACGCCCGCCCAGGCCGCCACGACCTCGGTCGCCCAGGCGAGAGCCGCCCGGACGACGAAGAGGACCGCGAGCCACACGGCGGGCGGGGCGACCGGCCGGTCAGCCACGACCGCCACGACGACGCCCGTGAGGGCGAACGCCGTGGCGATCGTGCTGACTCCGGTCGCGATCCCGATGGCCGCCAGAGCGGTCACCGGCCTCCGCGCCGCCGGGACGACGCGAAGGAGGCGCGGGTCGAACGGCCTCATCCAGGCATCACCCGATCCTCTGCAGGGGCTGGTCCGGCCGGTCGGGCTGCACGTCGTCGGGGATGTGGGCGACGGTGAGGCGCTTGCGGAAGATCCAGTAGGTCCACGCCTGGTAGACGAGCACGAGTGGGGTGAAGATGAGCGCGACGACGGTCATCACCTTGAGCGTGTACTCGGAGCTCGAGGCGTTGTCGACGGTGAGGCTCCACGCGGGGTTCGTCGAGGACGGCATGACGTTGGGGAAGAGCATGAGGAAGTAGGTCGCCACGGCCATGGCGATCGTCACCGCTGTGCCGAGGAAGGCCAGGCCCTCACGTCCGGCGCGGTTGGCCTGAAGGGCGCCGAGGAGCGCCACAGCGGCCACGATCGTCGTCAGCCACGAGGCCGCCTTGCCGTCGCTGATCCCGAGCAGGAGCAGCAGGACGACGGCGAGCAGGACGGTGACGAGCCCCATCCGCTCAGCGATGCGCCGGGAGTCAGAGCGGATGGGGCCGTCAGTCTTGAGCGCCACGAAGATCGCCCCGTGCGTGACGAAGAGCGCGACGAAGGTCAGCCCGCCGAGGATGGGGACCAGTCCGAGCAGCGTGAAGAGGTTGCCGGTGAACTCCATGTCGGCGTCGATCGGCACGCCCCGGACGATGTTGGTCAGCGCGACGCCCCAGAGGAAGGCGGGGACGAGCGAGCCCCAGAAGATGGCCAGGTCCCAGCGCGACTTCCACTCGGCGCCGCCGCGCTTGTGGCGGTACTCGAAGCCGAGGTTGCGCAGGATGAGGGCGACGAGGATGAGCAGGAGCGGGAGGTAGAAGCCGCTGAACAACGTGGCGTACCAGTGCGGGAACGCCGCGAACGTCGCGCCGCCCGCGGTGAGCACCCAGACCTCGTTGCCGTCCCAGACGGGGCCGATGGTGTTGAGCAGGACGCGGCGGCGCTTCTCGGCGTCGACCGCGGCCGCCCCGACGGCGCCCTTCTTGCGGCCGAGGACGGGCAGGAGGATGCCCACGCCGAAGTCGAAGCCCTCGAGGACGAAGTAGCCGGTCCAGAGGACGCCGAGGACGATGAACCAGAAGGTGGCGAGATCCATGGTGGACTGTCCTTTCAGTAGGCGAAGACGAGGGGCGCGTCCTCGTCCCGCTCACTCGGTTCCTCCGGCTGCTCGAACGGGTCGGCCCCGCGCCGGACGTAGTGGAGGAAGAGCTTGATCTCGACGACGGCCAGGGCGCCGTAGAGGAGGGTGAAGCCGACCATCGACGTGATGACCTCACCCGCCGAGACGCCCGGCGAGACACCGGTGGCGGTCGTCATCAGCCCGAAGACGAGCCAGGGCTGGCGGCCGACCTCCGTGAAGATCCAGCCGAACGAGTTGCCGAAGACGGGCAGCAGCGGAGCCGCGACAGCCGCCCAGAAGAGCCATCGGTGGGTCGGCGTCCGGCCCTTGCGGGTCAGCCACAGGACCGCGACCGCGATCGCCGCCGCCGCCATCCCGACCCCGATCATGAGACGGAAGGTCCAGTACGTGGTCGGGATGTTGGGGACGTAGTCCGTCGCCGGGTCCGCGACGAGCGGGTTGCCGCTCGCGCCGTAGGTCTGGGCGTACTCGTTCTTCAGGTCGATGATGCCCTTGACCGCGCCGTTGATGTCCCCGGTCGCGAGGAAGCTCAGCAGGCCCGGGATCTCGATGATCGGGTTGGCGTGCTGTCCGTCGAGGGTGCCGAGGGTCAGGACGGAGAACGGTGCGCCCTCGCCCTGCGGCACGGACTCGTAGAGGCCTTCGGCGGCAGCCATCTTCATCGGCTGGACCTCGGTCATGATCTTGCCCTGGATGTCACCGGTGACGGCGACGCCGAGGCCCGCGACGAGGGTGATGACGGCGCCGATGCGGGTGGCCTTGCGATAGAGGGACGCGTTGCCCGAGGCGAGCCGCTCGGCCGGGTCGACGCCCTCGGCGGGCAGGGCCTCGCGCCGCATGAGGTGGAGGGCGACCCCCATGACGACCGCACCGCCGACCATGTAGGCGGCCAGCGCGACGTGCGGGAAGGTGACCAGCTGCACCTTGTTGGTCAGCATGGCGAAGAAGTCGGTCAGCTCGGCCCGCCCCGTCTCGGGGTTGTAGCGGTAGCCGACCGGGTTCTGCATGAAGGAGTTCGCGGCGAGGATGAAGTACGCCGACAGGAGGGTGCCGATGTGGACGATCCACATCGTGGAGGCGTGCAGCTTCTCGGGGATCCGGCCCCAGCCGAAGATCCACAGGCCGAGGAAGGTCGACTCGAGGAAGAAGGCGAGCAGGGCCTCGACGGCGAGCGGTGCCCCGAAGATGTCGCCGACGAACCGCGAGTAGTCGGACCAGTTCATCCCGAACTGGAACTCCTGCACGATCCCGGTGACGAGCCCGAGGGCGAAGTTGATGGTGAAGAGCTTGCCGAAGAACTTCGCGAGGCGAAGCCACTCCGGCCGGTGGGTGCGGACCCACTGCGTGTGGAGGAAGGCGACGATGGCCGAGAGGCCGATGGTGATCGGCACGAACAGGAAGTGGTACACCGTGGTGATGGCGAACTGCCATCTGGCCAGGTCAGTGGCATCCATGAAGGGACTCCCGGAGGCGAACGGCAACTACGTGTCGTAGTAGATACTACGATAGGTAGTAATTGTGTGGGCCGCTGGGTTCTTCTGCGTGGAACGAGACCATCGCCTCGTCGAGGGTGCAGGTGCCGCCGGGCTCCTACGAGGGCAGAGTCCAGGCCCTCGCCCGGGCGTGCCGTGGGAACCGGAGCCAGCGGCGGGCCGGCATGGAGGCCCGCCCCGCCGCCTCCGCCGGGCTCGTCACTGCGGCCGTATGCCGCTGGGCCGGCTCGGGCGCCCCACGCAGGGGTCCCGGGGTGGCCGGCCACATGCCGGCGAGTCGAGCCACGTGCGGTGGGATCCTGCTCATGGGTGCCCCCTCGGTATCGCTTCCCTGAAGGGCAGACGCCGACCGGCCCGGCCCTGATACGCGTGGCGTCCCCAGTGGAGTGCGGACCTCGTGCTCGACTGGGAGGATGCTCGCGTGCCCCCTGACGTGAAGCTCACCGTCGACCTCGACTCCGCGGAGCCGCCCTTCGAGCAGGTTCGGGCGCAGCTGGCCGCACTCATCGCCACCGGCCGACTGCTCCCCGGTGACCGGCTGCCGACGGTCCGGGCCCTGGCCGCCGACCTCGGCCTCGCGGCCAACACGGTGGCCCGTGCCTTCAAGGAGCTCGAGGCGGCGGGCCTCGTGGAGACCCGACGTCGCGCCGGCACCCTCGTCGCCTCGGGGAGCCACACGGCGGAGGTGGCCATGGCAGCGCTCGCCGCGAAGTACGCCGCCGCCGCGCGCGGGGCCGGCCTCGACGAGGCGGCCGCCCTCGACCTCGTCCGGTCCGCCCTGCGCCGCCCCTGACCCCGCAACACACCCGCTTACCGACTGCATATGCCGCCTGCAGCAGGGGTTGGCAGTGGGTACGCGGGTGTGTTGCGGAGGTGGGGGATGGGAGCATGTGGGCCGTGATCTATCAGCGCGTCGTCCGACCGGCCCTCTTCCGCATCGGCGGAGGCGACGCCGAGGCCGCACACCACACGACCATGGGCGCCCTGAGCCGCCTCGGCCGCGTCTCGCCGGCACTCACGGCGCTGCGGCGGTGGAACGGCGCCGACGACCCGACGACGGTGTTCGGTGTGGACTTCCCGAGCAGGGTGGGCCTGGCGGCCGGGATGGACAAGGACGGCGTCGCCCTCAAGGCCTGGCCGGCCCTCGGGTTCGGCTTCGTCGAAGTGGGCACCGTGACGCGCCACGCGCAACCGGGCAACCCGCGTCCCCGGCTGTTCCGGCTCAGGGACAGTGGCGCCATCATCAACCGGATGGGCTTCAACAACGAGGGGGCTGACGCGCTCGCGACGCGGCTGGCCGCCCTCGGCCCGGTCGGCGTGCCCCTCGGCATCAGCATCGGCAAGTCCAAGGTCACCCCGGTCGAGCAGGCCGTCGGCGACTACGTCCACTCGATGCGCGCGCTGCGCCGCTTCGCGGACTATGTCGCGATCAACGTCAGCTCCCCCAACACCCCGGGCCTGCGCGGCCTCCAGGACCGGGCGATGCTCGACGAGCTGGTCGCGGCCCTGCAGGCGGAGTCGGACGAGACCCCGCTGCTCGTCAAGATCGCCCCGGACCTGACCGACGACGCCCTCGCCGAGGTGCTCCAGGTCTGCACGGACCATGGCGTCGCCGGCCTCATCGCGACCAACACCACGCTCTCTCGGGACGGGATCTCCGCGCGCGACGCCCACCTGGCGGCCGAGGCGGGCGGGCTGTCGGGCCGGCCGCTCACCGCGCGCGCCCGGGACGTGGTCGCCTTCATCCACCGCGAGGCACCCGACCTGCCCGTCATCGGTGTCGGGGGCATCTCGAGCCCCGACGACGCCACCCGCATGCTCGACGCGGGAGCCTCATTGCTCCAGCTCTACACCGGCTTCATCTTCGGCGGGCCTCCGCTGGTCCGGTCCATCAACCGCGAGATCGGGCGCGCCAGACCAGCCCGGCGACGAGGACGAGCACACCTGTCGCCGCCCAGTTGAGCGTGGTGATCTCCCCACCACCACGGGCAGCGGCGGTCGGGAGGAGCGAGACGGCACGGGGGCACCTGGCGAGCTCAGCGGCATACGGCTAGGGCTTGGGGCGTTCGTCGACGATGCGGCGGGCCTTGCCGATGGACCGCTCGATCGACCCTGGGGGGCGGACCTCGACCCGGCAGGACGTGCCGATGTTGGTCTTGATCTCGTGCTGGAGGTGGCGGGCGATCGCGTCGGCGTCCGCGTCGGCCAGCGACTCGACCGGCTCGACGAGCACGGTCAGCTCGACCATGCGACCGGGCTGCCGCAACACGCACTGGAAGTAGGGGGACAGCCGCGGCTCCGCGAGGACGAACTCCTCGATCTGCGTCGGGAAGACATTGACCCCCCGGACGATCATCATGTCGTCGGAGCGGCCGGTCACCTTCTCCATCCGCCGCATCGAGGGACACGCGGTGCCGGGGAGCAGGCGGGTCAGGTCGCGGGTGCGGTAGCGGACCACCGGCATGGCCTGCTTCGTCAGGGAGGTGAGGACGAGCTCACCGAACTCGCCGTCGGGCAGGACCTCCTCGGTCACCGGGTCGATGATCTCGGGATAGAAGTGGTCCTCCCAGAGGTGCAGTCCGTCCTTCGTCGTGCCCGCCTCCTGGGCGACCCCCGGGCCCATCACCTCGGACAGGCCGTAGATGTCCACCGCGTCCATCCCCGTGCGCTGCTCGATCTCGTGGCGCATCGCCTCCGTCCACGGCTCCGCGCCGAAGATCCCAACCCGCAGGCTCGTCGAGCGCGGGTCGATCCCCTCGGCCTCCATCTGGTCGAGCAGGGAGAGGAAGTAGCTCGGGGTCACGAGGATCACGGTCGCGCCGAAGTCCCGGATGAGCTGGACCTGGCGCTCGGTCATCCCACCGCTCACGGGCACGACGGTGCCGCCGAGCCGCTCCGCGCCGTAGTGCGCGCCGAGGCCACCCGTGAAGAGGCCGTAGCCGTAGGCGACGTGGATGATGTCGCCCGGGCCGCCGCCGGCGAAGCGGATCGAGCGGGCCATGAGGTCGGCCCACGTGTCGATGTCCTGCTTCGTGTAGCCGACCACCGTCGGCCGGCCGGTGGTGCCGGAGCTGGCGTGGATGCGGACGACGTCAGTGCGCGGCACTGCGAACATCCGGAACGGGTAGTTCTCGCGCAGGTCGGCCTTGGTGAGGAACGGCAGCCGGTGGATGTCGTCGAGCGACCGGATGTCCTCGGGCGTCACGCCCTTCGCGTCGAACGCCGCCCTGTAGTGCGGGACGTTGGCGTATGCCGCTGAGATCGTCGCGCGCAGCCGCTCCGTCTGCAGGTGGCGGAGCTCGTCGACCGAGAGGGTCGGGATCTCGTGGTCGGGGAGGGCGGGGGCCGGTGACTCCGTTGTCATGGGCCCAAACTAGACATCGAGTGGCCCCGTCGTACACCTGTGCATGACGGGGCCACTCGAATGCCGGGGGCGCTGGCTCAGGCCTGCTCGACCTGCTCCTGCTCGTCGAGGCGCTCCTGCTCCTCCTCCGAGCGCATCCGGCGCAGGAAGGCCCGGGTCCGCTCCTGCTGCGGGTTGGCGATGACGTCCGCCGGCCGGCCCTCCTCGCAGACGACCCCTGCGTCCATGAAGACGACGTGGTCGGCGACCTCCCGGGCGAAGCCCATCTCGTGGGTCACGACGATCATCGTCATGCCGGCCTCGGCGAGGTCACGCATGACGCGCAGCACCTCGCCGACGAGCTCGGGGTCGAGCGCGGACGTCGGCTCGTCGAAGAGCATCAGCTTGGGATCCATCGCCAGCGCCCGGGCGATCGCGACGCGCTGCTGCTGGCCGCCGGAGAGGGCGCCGGGGTAGGCCTTCGGCTTGTCGGCGAGGCCGACCTTCTCGAGTAGCTCGAGGGCGCGGGCCCGGGCCGCAGCCTTGCCCATCCCCTTGACCTGCATCGGCGCCTCCATGACGTTCTCGAGGGCCGTCTTGTGCGGGAAGAGGTTGAACCGCTGGAACACCATGCCGATGTCCCGACGCTGCGCTGCGACCTGCTTGTCCGTCAGGTGGTGCAGGTGGCCCTTCTCGTCCTCCCGGTAGCCCATCAGGTGCCCGTCGACCCAGATGCGCCCGCCGTCGATGGTCTCGAGCTGGTTGATGCAGCGCAGGAACGTCGTCTTGCCCGAGCCCGAGGGGCCGAGGAGGACGACGACCTCGCCGTGGTGCACCTCGAGGTCGATGCCCTTGAGCACCTCGTTACCGTGGAAGGCCTTCATGACGTTGGTGGCGCGCACGAGGGGTGGGCCATCGGCGCGACGCGACCGCGTCGTCGGGGTGGGGGCAGTCATCAGGCACCTCCCATGCCGGCGGGGCGGGCGACGCGCTTGCTCTGGGCCTTGCGGGCCTGTCGCCTGGTCTGGCCGAACCCGCGCCCGAAGTACCTCTCGAGGTAGTACTGGCCGACCATGAGCACCGAGCACACGATGAGGTACCAGCCGACCGCGGCGACGAGGGACGGCATGATCTGCAGCGTCCGCGTGCCGATGATCCGGGTCTGGTTGAACAGCTCGAGCTGCACGGGGATCGCCGTCAGCAGCGACGTGTCCTTGACCATGGCGATCGTCTCGTTGCCCGTCGGCGGGACGATGACGCGCATGGCCTGCGGCAGCACGATGCGGCGCATCGTCTGGCCGGAGCTCATGCCGAGGGCCTCGGCCGCCTCCGTCTGGCCCTTGTCCACGGAGAGGATGCCGGCACGCGCGATCTCGGCCATGTAGGCGGCCTCGGAGAGCCCGAGGCCCACGATTCCGAGGATGATCCCCGTGCTCACGCCGGTGCTGAACCGGTTGACGTCGATCGTGGCGAAGGTGAGGTCGCTGCCCCAGCCGAGGGCCTCCGCGAGCTGCTGGCCGAAGGGCAGCCCGAGGGCGAGCTCAGGGTAGATGTAGCCGATGCTGCCCATCATGACGAGCAGCACGTAGCGGGGGATCGCGCGGAAGAACCAGGTGAAGACGAAGGACACGCCGCGGAGCACCGGGTTGGCCGAGAGCCGCATGACCGCGATGACGACGCCGAGGACGACGCCGAGGACCATGGCGCCGGCGGTGCCGAGGAGGGTCCCCTTGATGAGGCCCTCGAGGACGGGGTTGAAGTTCATGATCCGCAGGGCCTGCGGGAAGTTCCACCGCTCGTTGGTCACGAAGGAGCTGATCACCATCGCCACGACGACGGCGATGACCGCGAGGGCCACCCAGCGCCACGGGTGGGGGACCGGCCGGGCGTGGATGACGCCCGGCCGGTCCTCAGTGCCCACGGACTCCCGAGGGGTCAGCTCAGGGGAGTGCGACATCAGGGGTTGACGGCGAAGTCCGTGATGCCACCGCTCTCGTTGCCCCACTGCTTGAGGACCGCGTCATAGGTGCCGTCGGCCTTGAGCGCCTTGAGCGCGTCGGCGATCGCCTGCGCGAACTCGGTCTGGTCCTTGGGGACGACGAAGCCGTAGGGGGCGGCGTCGTAGATGTCGCCGACGGCCTCGAGCTGCCCGTTGGTCTGCTTCACGGCGTAGAGGCCGATCGGTGAGTCGGCGAGCATCGCGTCGGTCTTGCCGGAGACGACGTCCGCGGTGACCTGGTCCTGCTTCTCCTGCACGACGAGGGTCATCTCGGGCTTGCCTGCATCCGTGCAGGCCTTCTGCTTGAGGGGCAGGTCGTCGGTCTCCTGCACCGTGCCCTTCTGGACGCCGATGGTCAGGCCGCAGGCGTTGTTGGGGTCGACCTTCTTCGGGTTGCCGGTCTTGGCCACCCACTGGGTGCCGGCGTTGAAGTAGCTCACCATGTTGACTTCCTTCTTGCGGTCGTCGTTGATGGTGAAGCTCGAGACGCCGACGTCGTATTTGCCGCCGGTCACGCCGAGGATGATCGTGTCGAAGCCGGCGTTCTGGTACTCGGCGGTGACACCGAGCTTGGCGGCAACTGCGTTGAAGAGGTCGACGTCCATGCCCTCGACCGTCTTGCCGTCGTTGCCGATGAACTCGTTGGGGGCGTAGCTCGCGTCGGTGCCGACGACGATCTTGCCGGCGGTCTTGATCTTGTCCGGGACCTTCTCGGCGAGAGCGGGGTCGGCCGAGCCGGTGCTCGCGGGTGTGCTCGCCTGCGGCGCGCTCTGGTTGGGCGAGCGGGGCTCGAGCGTGTCGGAGCCGCACGCCGAGAGGGTGAGGCCCGCGGCGACCATGCCGGTCACGGCGAGGAGGGGGAAACGACGCATGGGTGGTCCTTCCACGGTTCGGACGAGGGCGTCCGTGGTGCTGTCTGAGAACGCCGATACTGCCACCTTCCAGCGGCCGTGCACATCAGCGCAACCGAACCGTTGTCTTGGATGCGGGATGCGCGAAATCCTCCCGTCCAACGGACCGATGCAAGGAAACGACCGGCCGTCGGCTACCGTGGACCCCAGTGGCCCGCCCAGTTCTGCCTCGGGCCACTTCTTCTTGGCGGGACCCATTGCTCTCGCCCCAGTCGATTCGCTCTTGCGCCGCGACCGGCCACTCGCTTCCGAGCGGCCTCGCGCCGGGCAGAACGACCACTCACTGACCTCTTGGAGTACCCACCTGTGTCCACTGACACGACTGCCTTGACCTTCGACGCGCTCGGCGTGCCGACCGCCCTCGCCACCCTGCTCGCCGACCTCGGCATCACGACCCCGACGCCGATCCAGGCGGCGACCCTGCCCGACTCGCTGGCCGGGCGCGACGTGCTCGGCCGGGGCCGGACCGGGTCCGGCAAGACCTATGCGTTCCTGCTGCCGCTCGTGGCCCGCCTGTCCGCCGCACCGGCTCGGAGCCGCCCCGGGCGCCCCCGCGCGCTCATCCTCGCCCCGACCCGTGAGCTGGCGACGCAGATCGACACCGCCCTGGCGCCGCTGGCCAGGACGGCCGGACTGACGAGCCAGACGATCTTCGGCGGCGTCGGCCAGAACCCCCAGGTTCAGGGGCTGCGCCGTGGTGTCGACGTCATCGTCGCCTGCCCCGGCCGACTCGAGGACCTCATGGGTCAGGGCCACGTGGCCCTCGACGCCATCGAGATGACGATCATCGACGAGGCGGACCACATGGCCGACCTCGGCTTCCTCCCCGGCGTCCGGCGGATCATGGACCAGACGCCGGCCAAGGGCCAGCGGCTCCTCTTCTCCGCCACGCTCGACGGGGCGATCAACGTCCTCGTCAAGCGATTCCTCACCAATCCGCGGACGCACGAGGCGGACTCGGCCCAGTCGCCGGTCTCGACGATGGCCCACCACGTGCTCCACGTGGCCTCCGACACGCACCTGCCCGTGATCCTCGACCTCGCGGCCGCCCCGGGGCGCAAGGTCGTCTTCACGCGGACGAAGCACCGGGCCAAGAAGCTGGCCAAGCAGCTCAACTCGTCGGGAGTTCCGGCCGTCGAGCTGCACGGCAACCTCAGCCAGGGTGCGCGCACGCGCAACATGGACGACTTCCACAGTGGTCGCGCACAGACGCTGGTGGCGACGGACATCGCGGCTCGTGGCATCCACGTCGACGACGTCGCGCTCGTCATCCACGCCGACCCGCCGGTCGAGCACAAGGCCTACCTCCACCGGTCGGGCCGCACCGCCCGCGCCGGCGCCTCCGGCACCGTGGTGACGATGATGCTCGACGACCAGGTGCGCGACGTCCGTGACCTCACGCGCAAGGCGGGCATCAAGCCCACGACGACCCGGGTCGCGCCCGGACACCCCCTTCTCGTGGAGCTCGCTCCCGGTGAGCGGTCGTATGCCGCTGGGCTCGTCCGCGAGGAAGCCCCCGCCGGCGGTGGCCGGGGTCGCAAGCAGCAGGCTCCGGGTTCCGGTGCTCGCGTCGGTGGCGGCCGGGGTCGGGGGCGCGCCCAGGGCGGCGAGGCTCAGGGCAGCGGTCGTCGTTCCGCTGGCTCGGGCCCGAAGGCAGCGGCCGACGGGACCCGGCGAGGCGGCAACGGCGGGCGGTCCGCGCAGGGTGGTCAGGGTGGTCAGGGTGGTCAGGGTGGTCAGGGCAGCAGGCGCGGTGGCGCCCGCGGCGGCACCGCGACGGTCTACTCGACGAGCTCGACTGGTGGCGCAGCTGCCTTCTCGGCCGGCACCCGTGCGGGTGGCCGCCGCCGCCAGGCCAGCTGAAACCCTTCGCTGAGTCGATGTGATCGATCGAGCCTGTTCTCGATCGATCACATCGAACGGGGGAGGACTCGTTCTCGGAGGGACTGCTCGCGCTGCAGTCGCTCCAGGTCCCGGCGGTAGCGCTCGGCCATGACCGCCGCGAGGACCGCCTCGGGGTGGTGGCCCGGCGGCGGTGCCGGCGCGACGCGGGGCAGCACCCGGGCCAGCAGCTGGCGGCCGAGCTCCTGCCTGGCCGTCGGCACGAGCAGCGGCGCTCGCGGGAGGAACTGGCGAACCGCGACGGCCAGGTCCGGCTCCAGCGCCGCGATGTCGGCGCGACGAGCCCAGCCCTCCAGCTCGGGAGGGGCCACCGGTGGCGGCGGCAGCTGGATGCGGCTCCGTTCCGCGATGACGTAGGTGCCGGCGGCGAGGTCGCCCAGCCGCTTCGTCCGGGCCGTCACCATGGCCGAGATGACAGCGGCGATGCCCGTCAGCAGGTAGATCTCGACCCACCCGACGAGCGCGCGGGCCAGGGCGTGGCGGAACGAGATCGGCCCACCGTCGTCCCGGACGACGCGGAGACCGGTGATGAGCTTGCCCAGGGTCCGGCCCCGGCTGAGCGTCTCCGAGACGGTGGGCACCCCGACGAGCACCGCGACGAGGGCGACGATCATCCCCGTGCGGGACACCGCCTCGGACGCCTGCCCGGTCAGCGCACGGGTCAGGAAGAACACGCCGATGAGCAGCCCGACGTGGGCGATGACGTCGATCAGGCCGGACAGGGCCCGGGTGCCGAGGTTCGCGACGGGCAGCTCGAGGGCCACCCCCTCACCGGTCACCGCCTCCTCCGGGGCGTAGCTGCGCGACCCCTGCCCCGCGGGCGACCCAGCCGTCATGGGAGGCAGCGTACGCACCCGGCGAGCCCAGCGGCATACGGCCTATATCGTGACGGCGTGAACCTCGACGCCCTCGTCGCCGCCCACTCCGCGCAGTGGGGCCGGCTCGACGAGCTGAGCCGGCGGCGGCGCCTCGACGGCGACGAGGCGGACGAGCTGCTCGACCTCTACCAGCAGGTGTCGACCCACCTCTCCCTGATCCGCACCGGCGAGGCCGACCCGGCTCTCATCCGCCACCTGTCGACCGTCCTCAGCCGCGCCCGGGTCACCCTGGCCGGGCAGAGCACGTCGACGTGGGCCGACCTCGGTCGGTTCTTCCTGCGGACGTTCCCGGCCGCGCTCTACCGACTGCGGCGCTGGTGGGTCGCCACCCTGGCCCTCAACGTCGTGGCCGCGTTTCTCGTCGCCTGGTGGACGATCGAGCACCCGCAGGTCTACACGTCGATGCTGTCGCGCGCGGAGATCGACGCCTACGTGGGCACCGACTTCGAGAACTACTACCGGGAGTTCCCACACCACGAGTTCGCGACGCTCGTCTGGGTCAACAACGCGTGGGTGGCGGCGCAGTGCATCGTCTTCGGTGTGCTCGGCCTGCCGGTGGTGTGGCTGTTGTGGCAGAACACCGTCAACGTCGGGATCGTCGGTGCGCTCATGGCGAGCCACGACCGGGTGTCGCTCTTCTTCGGGATGATCCTTCCCCACGGGCTACTCGAGCTGACCGCGGTCTTCGTCGCGGGAGGTGCCGGACTGTGGCTCTTCTGGTCGTGGATCGACCCGGGCCCGCGACCGCGTGCCGTCGCGTTCGCGGAGGCGGGCCGCACCGTCATCGGGATCGCACTCGGGCTCGCTGCGGTGTTGCTCGTCAGCGGGCTCATCGAGGGTTTCGTGACGCCCTCCGGGCTGCCCACTGCGGCGCGGGTCCTCGTCGGGGTGCTGGCCGAGACGGCGTTCCTCGTCTACGTCTTCGTCGTCGGGCGACGGGCCTTCCGCGCCGGAGCCACCGGCGACGTGTCGCGCGCCTCGGTGGGCGACGCTGCCCCCGTGGTCGGCTGACGCCCCCCGATCGTCTAGAGCAGGCCTTCGCTCTTGAGCCAGAGGTAGTGGTCCGCGAGTCGGGCCGGCAGCTCGTCGGCCTCGGCATCGATGACGTCCACCCCCATCCGCTCCAGGGCAGCGGCGACGCTGTGCCTCCGGGCGATCGTCCGCTCCGCCGCGGCGGCTGCATAGACGGCTGTGGTCGTGCTGCGCTCGGCCAGCAGGTCTCCGACGGCCGGGTCCGCGACGCTGGCGAGGACGACGCGGTGCCGGGCGACGAGGGCGGGGACGACGGGGAGCAGCCCCTCCTCGATGGCGGCCGGCTCGAGGGGGGTGAGGAGCACGACGAGCGACCGCTGGTGGTGGCGGCTCACCACAGCAGCCGCGAGGGCCGACCAGTCCGCCTCGACGATGGCGGGCTCGATGGGGGCCAGCGCCGAGACGACCTCGGCCAGCGGGTTGGCCCGGTCGGCAGACCCGATCACCCGCACCCGGACCCGCTGGTCGCCGGCGATGACGTCGACCCGGTCGTGCGCGTGACCCGCGAGGGCGGTGAGGAGCAGGGTCGCATCCATCGCCGCGTCGAGGCGGGGGACGTCCCCCACCCGTCCGGCGCTGGTCCGCGAGGTGTCGACGACGATGACGATGCGCCGGTGCTGCTCCGGCTGCCACGTGCGCACGACGACCGACCCGCGTCGGGCGGTGGCCCGCCAGTCGATCGACCTCACGTCGTCGCCCTCGACGTAGTCGCGGAGCGAGTCGAACTCGGTGCCCTGGCCGCGCCGGCGCACCGCCGATCGACCGTCGATCTGCCGAAGCCGGGAGAGCTTGGCCGGCAGGTGGCGTCGCGAGTGGAACGGATGCAGCACCCGGACCGTGCCCGGCACGGCGACGGACGTCTGTCGGGCGGCGAGGCCCAGCGGGCCGCGGAGGCGCACGGTGACGAGGTCGGCGTGCCGGTCGCCGCGCCGGGTGGGGAGCAGCCGGGTCGTGAGCCGGACCCGGTCGCCGGAGCGCAGGCGCAGGGGGTGCCGGTCCTCCTCCGCGCCCGCGGAGGGCTGCCAGGCGTCCCGAACCTGGCCGCGGACTCCGCGGCGGCCCGGATTGGTCACGAGCAGGTCGCTCCTGGCAGCCTCCCCGAGCCGGACCAGCGGGCTGACCGACCGCTCGAGGACGAGGGTCCGCGGGGAGGGAGCCAGGGCGAGGTCCACCGCGACGAGGACGACGACGCCGAGCGCCCAGAGCAGCACCGTGCCCGTGCTCGGACGCCACGCGATCGCGGCGACTCCCAGCAGCACGGCCGCGGCGGCGCGCCCCGTCAGGACCACGGCGCACACCCGGAAGGGGTGACGCCGAGCGCCCGCTCCGGCAGCGCTGTCACCGGGGCACCGCCACCGACCCCAGCGCGCTGTCGAGGACGGCGGCGACGCTCACTCCCTCGAGCTCGGCCTCCGGTCGCAGGGTGAGGCGGTGCGCGAGGGTCGCATGGGCCATCGCCTTGACGTCGTCTGGGGTGACGAACGCCCGGCGGTTGAGCCACGCCCAGGCGCGGCTCGTCGCGAGCAGGGCGGTGGCCCCGCGCGGGCTGACCCCGAGCGCCAGGGACGGCGAGGTCCGGGTGGCCCGCGCGATGTCCACGATGTAGCCGGAGATCTCAGGGGAGACGACGACGCGCTGGACCGCGGCGGCCCCGGCCGCGAGGTCCGCGGGCCCGGCGACGGCGGTCAGGCCCGCCGCGGCGAGGTCGCGCGGGTCGAAGCCGGCAGCGTGGCGTCGCAGCACCTCGATCTCGTCGTTGCGAGCCGGCAGCGGCAGGCTCACCTTGAGCAGGAACCGGTCGAGCTGGGCCTCCGGGAGCGGATACGTGCCTTCGTACTCCACGGGGTTCTGGGTCGCGGCGACGAGGAAGGGGCGGGGGAGCGGTCGAGGCGTCCCCTCGACCGTCACCTGGCGCTCCTCCATCGCCTCGAGGAGGGCCGACTGCGTCTTCGGGGGCGTGCGGTTGATCTCGTCGGCGAGCAGCAGGTTGGTGAAGACCGGTCCCTCGCGGAAGGTGAAGTCGGTCGTCCGCGGGTCGAGGACGAGCGATCCGGTCACGTCGCCCGGCATGAGGTCAGGGGTGAACTGGACCCGCTTGGTCGTGACGTCGAGCGCGGCCGCGAGGGCCCGGACGAGCAGGGTCTTGGCGACGCCGGGGACGCCCTCGAGGAGGATGTGCCCCCTGGTCAGCAGCGCGACGATGGCGCCGGTGACGGCCGCGTCCTGTCCGACGACCGCCTTGCCCACCTCGGCGCGCACCGCGAGCAGCGCCTCGAGCGCGTCGCCGGCTGAGTTGCTCGCGAAGTTGCTCGTGTGGTCGCTCGTGGGGTCGTTCGTGGGGTCGCTCGTGGAGGTGGCCCTGAAGGGTGGGCCCGCTGGTGCCGCGGGCGGTCCGGACGGCTCGATGGGGGTGGTGTTGTCGGTCATGCGCGTCGCACGTTCTCCTCGAGTTGGGCCAGCTGCTCGGCGAGCAGCACCAGGTCTCTGTCGTTGCCGGGGGCGGGACCGTGCAGCAGGGCCCGCACCTCTGCCGGGTCTCGGTCGGCGGCCCGCGCCACCGCCTCGACGACGGCGTCGTCAGAGGCGGGTGTGGGCAGGCCGAGCCGCGCGGCCACGCGGCTGCGAGTCCCGGCCCGGAGGATGCTCGCCGCCCGAGGACGGTCGCCGGCGCGGCGGTAGAGGCGGCCCCTCGCCTCGGTGGTCTCGACGGCCCGGACCACGACGGGGAGGGGCTCGGTGACGATCCGGCCGAGCCGGCGACCGCGCGCCAGCGCGAAGGCGACGAAGGTCAGGACGAGGAGCAGGACGGTGGGCTCGAACCACTCCGGGACCCCGCGGTCGGAGGGTCGGAACTGCCCGCTGGCGTCCGGCACGTCGAGGTCCGAGATGTCCGGCACGTACCAGACGAGCCGCTCCGTGCCGCCGAGCGCCCGCAGCGCGATGGCCGCGTGCGAGGCGTCGCTGACGCGGGCGTTCGTCATCGCCTCGGCCGAGCCGAGGACCACCGTCTCCGGCATTGAGGCCGTCGCGGGGAGGACGACGAGGGCTGCAGCGTCGTCCTCTGCGCGGAAACAGCCGGTCGCTGCGTCCGGCATCGCCGGTCCGTCACCGCCGAGGGAGCCGGCGGACCGGTAGAAGCTGGTGACGGCTTCGAGCCGGTCGTCGGGATCGACGATGCCGGACGTGCATTGGCCGCGGAGATCGGCTAGGCCACGGCCACTGGTGACGAGGCGGACCCCCAGGTCGCCGAGCGCCAGGTCGCTCGGCTCGACGAGGACGAGGCGGCGGGCGGTGGCCGCGTGCCGTGCGGCCCGCTCGGCAGCGGCCGCACCGAGGAAGTCGAACGACCCGACGAGCACCGTGGTCCCGGGGCCCGTGCTCGCGGCCTCGAAGGCACGGATCGTCCGGACGACCTGCACCTCGACGCCCTGCTCCCGCAGGACCTGGGCGAGGGCTCGTGAGCCGTGGCGCGAGGAGCCGGCCGGATCTGCGAGCGTCCCGGAGCCACCGGGCTCGCTGGAGACGAGGGCGAGCAGCGCGACCCCGACGATGGCGGCGACGGCGAGGAGCGCGGCCAGGCCCCAGCGGCGACGTGGTGCCCGACGGGAGGCCGGGGCGCTCGCTTTGACGGAGGCCGGCAGCTGGGTGGTCACGACCCGACCCCCGTCCGCTTGAGGAAGGGACGGGAGGCGGTGAGGCGCTCGTCGAGGTCGGCGACGAACCGGGCGGTGGCCCGGTCGACGTGGGCGTCGCCGTAGCGGACGGCGTCGAAGTGGTCGGCGGCCCGACTGACGGCAGCGGCCTCGTCAGGCAGCAGCGCCGCGAGCGCCAGGCTGACCTCGTGGGCGGTGCGGCCGGGGCTGTCGTCGATCAGGCCGCGCTCCGTTGCGGCGGCGGTGATGGCCCGGAACCAGTCGGCGGCGGCCGTGTCGAGATCGCCCGCAGCCCACGCCGCGCGTGCCCGGGTGCGGTAGGCCTCGGCGTCGAGATGCGGCTCATCGAGCACGCTGCCGCCGCGCCCGCCGCGAGCTCCCGGGTCCCGTCCCACCTTGGCGACGAGGAGGACGCCGAGCACCGTCGCGACGAGGGCGAGGGCAACGGGCAGCACCCACCCGGGCAGCCCGCCGCTGCCGCGCATCAGGATCGCGGAGACGAGCTCGGCGACCCAGTCGACGAAGCGCTGGAGCAGGCTGCGGTCGTCGGCGTACTCCGGTCTGGACAGCTCGCGCTGCAGCCACTCACGCGCCTCGTCGGCGGACGGGTCGACGGGAACGGACAGCGCCCAGGAGTGCACCATCAGGTGCTCGGTGAGGGGTGGACCTGCTGCATCAGCTGCACGTCGAGGCCCTCCCGGCGGATGCGCTGGTCGACGTAGAGGAGCGAGTCGACGCCGGAGACGAAGGGGGTGATGAGGATGCCCTGGACGAGGACCGAGACGGCCTGGGTCACCGGGAGCACCCAGGCCAGGGAGCTCCCGTCCGCGTCGCCCGGAGCGAGCAGCTGGAACAGCGCGATGGGCGTCGCGATGATCGAACCGGCGATCCACGCCACGATCGTCGTGAGCAACCTGATCCCGAAGATCCGCCAGGCCGGCCCTCCCCGGGCCAGCTGCCAGGAGCGGCGGATCGCCCGCCAGGGCCCGGCCGTCTCGAGCACGACGATGGACACGGCGAAGCTGATCTTGACCCAGAGGTAGACAGCGGCGGCCACCGCCAGGAGCAGGACCAGGAGCGTCACCGCGAACGTCGCCTGGCCACCGCCGGAGGACCACAGCCCGGCGACGACGATGGCGACGGCCACGACGAGGCCCACGAGCATCAGGAGGATGAGCAGGGTCGTGCCGATGGCGGCGAGGATCCGCCCCCGGGTCTGCTGCCAGGTCTGGGCCAACGTGACCTTCCGGCCCTGGATGGCGTGACCGATGACGAGAGCCATGAAGAGGGGGAGCAGGAGGGCGACGACCCACATCGCGAGCGTCGGGATGGAGGAGGCGAGCGTGGCGGTCAGGTAGGCGTCGGAGGCAGCCGACGGGTCACCGATGGGGTCGGCGGCGAAGATCTCCGCAAGGCTGAGGTCCTGCCCGGCGACCCAGAGGGCCAGGGCGGTGGCCGGGACGAGCGCCAAGGTCGTCGTCAGGAGGGCCAGCCCCAGGGTCGCGGCCGGGTTGCCTCGGATGGTCGCGAAGACGCCGCTCCAGATCTCGCCCATCGAGAGCGGGCGCAGCGGGATGACTCCGGGCCGGTACTCCATTCGTGGCGGCGGGCCCATGGGCGCGTGGGCGCCGGGCGGTGGAGCCGGTGCAGGCGAGTGGTGCGGAGGGGAGTAGGCCGGGGGAGGAGGCGGTGTCGACCCTCCGTCGGGCGGCACCGGCCGGTCGTCGCCGCCCGAGGGCACGGGGCCGGGGGCAGCCCAGCCCGGTTGGTCGCTCATGGTCTCCTGTCTTCCCTCTGGTGCCCGAAATCTACCGGGCGACCCGGCCGCCCGTCGGTCACGGACGCGTGAGGGACCGGCTCCTTCCACGGAACTCGGCGATGATCTGCCCGTCCGACTCGCGCCTGACGGTGACGTCGGTGATCCCGCTGCGGCCGAACGCCGATCGCACCGTGCCCTCGGCCACGAGGACGTCGCCGAGGCGGCTGGGTGCGGTGAACGTGATGTCCGCGCCGGACGCGACCGTCATGGAACCACGGGAGTTGCACGCCAGGGCGAAGGTGGAGTCGGCGAGCGTGAAGACGAAGCCGCCGTGGCAGATGTCGTGCCCGTTGACCATGTCCTCGCGGATCGGCATCCGCACCACGGCGTGGTCCTGCTCGATGACCAGCGCCTCCATGCCGAGCCGGCGGGACGCCTCGTCGTCAGCCCACATCTGGCGCGCGAACGCGACGCCGGCGTCCTCGTCGGTCCCCACCGGTTCGCTCATCGGAGCGTCCCGTCCAGCAGGGCCGGGCTCGGGCGGTAGCGTCCGCCCGGGAAGGCCCGGTCCAGCTCCTCGATCTGGCGTGAGACGACGGCGAACCCGATCTCACGTCCCCACTCGATCGGTCCCCGGGGGTAGCGAGTGCCGAGCACCATCGCGACGTCCACGTCCTCAGCAGTCGCCTCGCCGCGGCCGACGAGGTCGACGGCCTCGTTGACCAGCATCGCGACCGTCCGGGCCAGCGGGTCGGTCTCGATCGGACCGCCCACGAGGCGCTCAGCCAGCCCGAGGTCGGGGTCACCTCCGACGAGAGCGCCGTCAGCGGCATACGTGTAGACGCCCTGACCCGACTTGCGACCGAGCCTGCCCGCCTCGACGAGGCCCCGCTGGAACTCGGTCGGCGCGTACCGCTCGTCCCGCCCGGTCTGCTCCCACACGGAGGTCCCGACGGCGAGGTTCACGTCCTGGCCGATGAAGTCGGTCAGCTCGAGCGGCCCCATCGGGAAGCCGCCCTTCTCGCGGAGGATCCAGTCGATCGTCGCCGGGTCCGCGACGCCGGCCGCCACCATCCGCTGGGCCTCACCGTAGAACGGCCGTGCGACGCGGTTGACGATGAAACCTGGTGTCGACGAGCAGCGGACCGGCGTCTTCCCCCAGGCGCGCATCAGGTCGACCGCCTCGTCGAGCACCGAAGCGCCGGACTTCTCGCCGTGGACGACCTCGACGAGGGCCATCACCTGCGGGGGGTTGAAGAAGTGGAGTCCGACGACACGCTCGGGGTGGATGACGGCCTCGGCGATCGCCGAGACGTCGATGCTCGACGTGTTCGTCGCGAGGATCGTCCACGTCGGCTGGGAGGCGCCGAGGTCACCGAAGATCTTCCGCTTGAGCGCCAGGTCCTCGGGCACCGCCTCGACGACGAGCGCGCACTCGGGGAGCTCGTCGACCGCGCCCACCGGTGTCAGACGCCCCCGGATCGCGGCGGCGTCGTCGGTGGTGAGCCGGCCCTTGGCGACGAGGCGGTCCAGGCCGCCCCCGAGCCGCTCGATCGCCGCCTCCGCGGCGCCGGGGACCGCGTCCACGAGGCTCACCCGGTGGCCCGCGGCCGCCGCGACCTGGGCGATCCCAGCCCCCATGGCACCGGCACCGATGACTGCGACGTCGTTGAAGTCCATGGGACCATCCTGCCCGGTCCGCCACCGGACGGAACACGGCCTAACCTTGAAGGCGTGACTGCACAGGCAACGAAGCCCACCCACCCGCTGCTCGACCAGCACGCCGGAGTCCTCGACGAGATCCGTCAGGCGCTCGCCTCCCGCTCCTGGTACTCCCGCTACCCCGAGTCCCCCTCGCCCCGCGTGTACGGCGAGACCGCCGCCGCGGACGGGCTGGCCGCGTACGAAGCCCACCTCAACCGGCCGTATGCCGCTGAGCTCGCTTCCGGGGTCACCGGCACCTTCGTCGGCAGCGAGGTCTCCCCCTACGGGCCCACGCTCGGGGTGGCCTACCCGTCCCTGGACCTCGACGCAGCGTTCGCGGCCGCCGCGACCGCGATCCCGGCGTGGCGTGATGCGGGCCCGCAGGTCCGCGCGGCCGTGTGCGTCGAGATCGTCGACGCGATCAACAGGCGGTCGTTCGAGATGGCCAACGCCGTCATGCACACGTCCGGCCAGCCGTTCGTCATGTCCTTCCAGGCGGGCGGGCCGCACGCCCAGGAGCGGGCCCTGGAGGCCGTCGCCGCCGGCCTCGTCGAGCAGGAGCGCGTCCCCGAGTCCGTCGTCTGGGAGAAGCCGGGCAAGGACCGCGAGGGCAAGCCGGCGCCGATCCGGATGCAGAAGGACTACCGGATCGTGCCTCGCGGGGTCTCCCTCGTCATCGGGTGCAACACCTTCCCGACGTGGAACGCCTACCCCGGGATCTTCGCCTCGCTCGTCACGGGCAACCCCGTCGTCATCAAGCCGCACCCGCGTGCAGTGCTCCCCCTCGCCATCACCGTGGACGCCGCCCGGCGGGTGCTCGCCGAGGCCGGCTTCGACCCGGCGCTCGTCCAGCTCGCCGCCGAGGTCGACGGGCAGGGCCTCGCCAGGACGCTGGCCGAGCGGGACGAGGTCGCGATCGTCGACTACACGGGCGGGCCCGCCTTCGGGGCCTGGCTCGAGGAGCGCGGTGCTGCCCTCGGCAAGCTCGTCTACACCGAGAAGGCCGGCCTCAACACCGTCGTCGTCGACTCGACGGACGACCTCAAGGGGATGCTCGGCAACCTCGCCTTCTCCCTCAGCCTCTACTCGGGGCAGATGTGCACCGCCCCGCAGAACATCTACGTGCCGACCGACGGCGTCGACACCGACGAGGGCCACCTGTCGTTCGACGAGTTCGGCGAGCGCCTCGCCGCCGCCGTGACCCGGCTGACCGGCGACGACGCGAAGGCGGTCGAGCTGCTCGGAGCCACCGTCAACGACCAGGTCCGGGCCAACGCCGAGTCCCTCGAGTCGATGGCCGCAGAGGCCGAGGGCCGCGTCCTGCTCGACTCGCGCCGGATCACCCACCCGGCCTACGCCGAGGCGGTGGTCCGGGCTCCCGGCCTCGTCGCCATGGACGTGCAGCGGGAGGACGTCTACACGCAGGAGTGCTTCGGGCCCGTCGGGTTCCTCATCCAGACGGCCTCGACGGACCAGTCCCTCGCCCAGCTCGCCGACACGGTGCGCGAGCACGGCGGCATGACCGCCTCGGTGTACTCCACGGACGAGGAGGTCCTCGAGCGCGCCCGGCAGGCCGCCGTCGACGGCGGGGTCGCGCTGTCCGAGAACCTCACGGGACAGGTCTTCGTCAACCAGACCGCGGCCTTCTCGGACTTCCACGGCACCGGCGCCAACCCCGCGGCCAACGCCGCCTACACCGACGCCGCGTTCGTCGCCAACCGCTTCCGCGTCATCACGTCCCGCCGCCACGTGTGACCCCAGGCCCGCGTCGAGTGTGCAAAAAGTGTCGCCCTGCAGCGACATCTTCTGCACACTCGACGGAGCGGGACCACCCACCCAGTCGAACGGCCCGAAACGGACGCTCGAGGAAGCGGGACCACCCACCCAGTCGAATGTGCAGGAAGTGCCGGCAGTGACGCTCACCGAAACACCCGTCGACCGGGCCTCCTTGCAGCGCAAGGTCATCCGGACCCTCGTCGCGACCCAGATCCTGGGTGGCGTCGGTATGGCGAGCGGGATCGCGGTCGGCGCGCTGCTCGCCGAGGAGCTCAGCGGGACCGAGTCGCTCGCCGGGGTCGGCACCACCTCCCAGGTCCTCGGCAGCGCCCTCATCACGATCCCCGTCGCCCGGGCGATCGCTGCGCGCGGGCGCCGGGTCGGGCAGTCCCTCGGTCTCGGGGTGGCCTTCGCCGGGGCCGCGCTCGTCATCACCGCCGCCGTGGCCGAGTCGTTCCCCCTCTTCCTCGTGGGCATGTTCCTCTTCGGCGGTGGCACGACGGCGAACAACCAGGCGCGCTACGCCGCGGCCGACCTCGCCGCGCCCGCCCATCGAGGCAGGGACCTGTCGATCGTCGTCTGGGCCACGACGATCGGCTCGGTCGCCGGGCCCAACCTCGTCGGGCCCGGCGTGTCGGTGGCCCGGCTCATCGGCATCCCCGACCTCGCGGGCTCGTTCGTGTTCTCCCTCGTCGGCTTCCTGCTCGCCTGGGCCGTCGTCAACCGGCTGCTGCGCCCCGACCCGCTCGTGACGGCCAAGGCGCTCGAGGCCACCGCCCACGAGGAGCGAGCCCAGCGGCATACGGCCGAGCTGGCGGAGGGCACGACGACGGGGCCGGCGCCCACCGCGCCCAACCACGACGGGTCGATGGGGCGCGGGCTCTCGGTCATCCGCGGCAACGGCCGCGCCCTACGGGCCGTCCTCGTCATGGGGCTCGGCCACCTCGTCATGGTCAGCGTCATGGTGATGACGCCGATCCACATGAAGCACGGTCACGCCGAGCTCAAGGTCATCGGCTTCGTCATCTCGATCCACATCCTCGGCATGTACGTCCTGTCGCCCGTGGTCGGCACGGCCGTCGACCGGTGGGGCGGCCAGCCGGTCGCGATGCTCGGCGGGGTCATCCTCACCCTGTCGGCCGTGCTCGCCGCACTGTCGGACGCCGGGTGGTCGGCGCTCCTGCTCGTCGCGCTGTTCCTGCTCGGCGTCGGCTGGTCCTGCACGCTCGTGTCGGGCTCGACGCTGCTTACCGGAGCGGTCGAGACCGACGAGCGGCCGGCCACGCAGGGTCTCGCGGACGTCTTCATGGGCTTGGCCGGCGCCGGCGGAGGTGCCGTCGCCGGAGTCGTCGTCGGGGGTCTCGGCTACTCGTGGCTGGCTGCAGGGTCAGCGGTCGTCGGTGTCGTCATTGTCGCCGTCGCGGCGGCCAACCGGGACTCTGCTCGGTCGATGTGATCGATCGGGACCAGCGTCGATCGATCACATCGAACGCTGGTTCAGGCGGTGACGCGGAGGGTCGAGGTGCGGTCCTCGTTGACGAGGATCTCGATGCGGTCCGCCACCCGGGACTTGAGCTCGGTGACGTGGCTGACGATCCCCACCGTGCGGCCCCCGGCCCGCAGGCCCTCGAGGGTGTGCATGACGTCGTCGAGCACGTCGGGGTCCAGGGTGCCGAAGCCCTCGTCGACGAAGAGCGTGCCGAGGTCGACGCCGCCTGACTCGGCCCGGACCACCTCGGCCAGGGCGAGCGCCAGCGACAGGGAGACGTAGAAGGTCTCGCCACCCGACAGGGTGCCGACGTCGCGGACCTGGTTGGTGTGCATGTCCTGGACGCGGACGCCGAGCCCGGACTTGGCGTTGCCCTTCTTGGCGTCGGTGTGCTCGAGCGAGTAGCGCCCACCGGAGAACCGCGCGAGCTCGGCATTGGCCGCGGCGAGGACCTCGGCGAACCGGCGGATGAGGACGTACTTGGCGAGGTCGAGGTTGAGCTGGTTGTCGCCGTTGCCCGCGACGAGCTGGCCGAGCCGGACCGCGTCGGCCGTCTCGGCGATGCAGGCGGCGTTGCGCTCGAGCGCGGACCGGATCGCGCTGACCCGTTCCTTCGTCCGTCTCACCTGGCTGCGCAGGCTGCCCCGCTCGTTGGTGGCCGCCTCCATCTCCTTCTTCGCGGCCTTCTCGACCGCCACCATCTGCTCGATGTCGTCGAAGAGGGTGTCCAGCTGCACGTCGGCGAGCTCCGGCCCCGAGAGCCCGGCCTTGACGCGCGTGCAGGCGGTCTCGAACTCGGCGATCTCCCTCTCCCGAGCGGCGATCCACTCGACCGTCTGGTCGGCGGCCAGCCATTCGGCGACGTCGGCGAAGCCCGCCGCGGCGAGGTCGGCGTCGCGGGCGGCCTCGTCCTCGACCACGCTCGCGCGGGCGGCCTCGCGTTGGCCGAGGGCGTCGACGAGGACGTCGATGCGGGTGGCCGCGTCGACGAGGGCGGCGCGCCGGGTCGACACCGTCGGGTGCCCGTCGCGGGCGGCCTCGACGACGGCTGCGTCGACCGTGACCTGCTCCTCGAGCGCGATCGTCGCGTGCTCGAGCCGGGCGGCCTCGGCCGTCAGCTCGGTGGCCCGCTGGGCGAGCTCGGCGCTGCGGGCGCGGAGCTCACCGAGGGCGGCCTCGGACCGGGCGACCGCGTCCCCGGCCCGCAGCGACTCGGCGAGGTCGTCCGCAGCCTGCTGGGCCGCGGCGGTGGCCGCATCGACGTCGAGACCGGCCGAGGCGACGGCGAGACTGGCGATCTCGGCGCGCAGACCGGCCAGCCGGTCCGTGGCCTCCGCGACGGCGGAGCGCAGCGCCTCGACGCGCTCCTCCTGCTGCGCGATCTGCTCGGGAGTGACGGCGTCGGGCGTGGGCCGCGCCGGCGAGGGGTGGTCGACCGAGCCGCAGACGGGGCAGGGCCGCCCGTCCTCGAGCGACAGCCCGAGCTCGCCGGCGATGTCGTCGATCCGCGCCTGGCGCAGCCGGCCCAGGCGCGCCTCACCGTCACGCAGGGCGGTCAGGGCACGGGTGGCCGCGTCCTCGGTCCGAGGCAGCCTGGCGCCGGCGGCCGCGTGGTCCGTCGCCGCCTCCACCTGCTTCCTGGCCCGGGCCGCCGCGGCGGTCCGGCCGTCGAGGAGCGAGTGGAGGTGCCGGGCCGTCGTGAGCGATGCCTCGTGGGCGGTGATCGACCGGGGGAGCGCGTCGAGCTCGGCCCTGACCCGGTCGAGCGCCGAGTGGGCCCGGCCCGTGCGGGCGCGCGTCTCGTCGAGCTGGGTGCGCCGCATCGCGAGAGCGCCCTCGAGCTCTGCCGCCGTCGTGAGCGAGCCGACCACCTCGCGGGTCGTCGATGCCGCGACGCGCAGCTCGGCCGTCGTCAGGTCACGCTGCTCGGGCAGCACCCGCGCGCGGGCCGTGGCGACCGCTGCTTCGGCCCGCTTGAGCGCTGCCTCGCTCTGGGCGAGCGTGCGCACGGCTCCGGCGACGGGGCGCGCCCGCCTCGCCCGGGCCACGGCCACCCGAAGCCGGTCGAACTCGACCGCCCGGGCACCGAGCGTCTCGTCCTCCCGTTGGAGCTCCAGGAGCCGCTGCCGCCGCTGCCGCCGCAGCTTGGCGTCGCTGACCATGTCGGCCATCTGCTGATGAGCCTCCATGGCCTCGCGGCTCGCCTTGGCGGCGTGCCGCTCGCGGGTGGCCAGCTCGTCGACGACCTGCGCGAGCTCGCCCTCGAGGTCACCCGGCGTGGCCTGGGCCAGGGCCACGAGCTCGTCCCGGCGCTCGGCCTCGATCCCGGCCGAGACGGCGAAGGCATGGATGCAGTCGCGGATCTCTGCCACGGCACCGGCCCGTCGAGCCTGGGCCACCCGTCCGGCCTCGACGATCTCCTCCTGGACGCGCCGGAAGAAGGCGGTCCCGAAGACCTTCTCGAGCAGCTTGCCCTTGTCCTCGGACTTGGCCCGCAGGAACGTCGCGAACTCGCCCTGCGGCAGGATCACCGTCTGGACGAACTGCTCTCTGGTCAGGCCGACAGCGCGGGTGATCTCGTCGTCGCAGTCGCCGATGGTGGTGGAGAGCAGCTCGCCGCCCTCGAGGTCGTCCGGGCTCGCGACCCGCCAGAGCTTCACCGACGGCTGCTGCACGGTGAGGCCGGCGCCACGCGACTTGGGCCGCTCGAACCGCGGCGTCCGCCGCACCCGGTAGAGCCCCGACTGGGTCTCGAAGACGAGCGTGACGACGGGGATCTCGCGGGGGTCCGCGTGGTGGGAGTGGATCCGCTCGACGTCGGCCGATGCCTGCGCCACCTTGCCGTAGAGCGCGAAGGTGATCGCGTCGATGATCGTCGACTTGCCGGACCCCGTCGGCCCCTCGAGCAGGAAGAGCCCCGCGCGCCCGACGGCGCCGAAGTCGATGACCTCCGTGCCCGCGAACGGACCGATGGCGGTCATCTCGAGGCGGTGCAGCTGCACGTCAGGCCACCTCCTCCTCGGACCGACGAGCGCGGATGCCGCTGGGCTCCTCGCTCGCGGACGTGGCCCCGCGCTCCTCCCGCTCCTGCGCCTCCGCGAGCGACTGGGCCCTGACCGCGGCCTCGTAGCCCTCGACGAAGCACGCGATCTCGCCCTCGCTCGCCTCGGCCTTGGAGACGTAGGCGATGAAGTCGGAGCCGAGCTCGCGCGGGTCGCGCTCGCTGACGACGGTCGTGCCGCGAACGCCCCGCTCGATCCGCCCGTCGGGCTCGTGGAACACCTGCAGGACGTGCGGGAACCGTGACTTGAGCCGGTCCATGAGGGAGTCGGGTCGTGCGCGGTCGGTGACGGTGACGCGCAGCCAGGAGTCCTCGTGAGTGGTGTGCGCGGGGTCGGCGAGCAGGTCCTCGAGGAGGCCCCGGAGCGTCGCCATCGCGCGGGGCTGGACGATCTCGACCTCGGTCACCTGGACGGGGCCGGCGGCGGGCAGGTCGACGAGGAGGGCGCACTTGGTGTGGTCCTGCTCCGAGAACGAGTAGCGCAGCGGCGAGCCGGAGTAGCGGACGACCGACCCCGCGGCACACTCGGGGGCCTGGGGTCCGTGCAGGTGCCCGAGGGCGGCGTAGTCGATCCCCTCGAACACGGTGCCGGCGACACGGTCGACCCCGCCGACGGCGATCGACCGCTCCGAGTCGCTCGGCTCGGCGCCGGCGACGAAGGCGTGCGCCACGACGACCGAGCGGACGCCGGCGCGCCCGCCGAGGTCCTCGCGGATCCTCGCGCAGGCCGCGCCCACGACGGCCTGGTGCGAGCGGGGGAGGGTCTCACCGCCGCGGGCCAGGGCAGCCCGTGCGTGGTCGACGTCGAGGTAGGGGATGCCGTAGATCGCCGCCTGCACCCCGTCGGAGCCCTCGAGGAGCACGGGCAGGTCGATCATCGAGATGTCGGTGATCATCCGGATGCGGTCGCGGAAGAGGCCGGAGCCGTAGCCCAGCCGGATCGCCGAGTCGTGGTTGCCGGACGTGACGACGACGGTGGTCACCTGGGAGAGCCGCGACAGGGTCCACTCGAAGAGCTGGACCGACTCGACGGGCGGCACCCCGCGGTCGTAGACGTCACCGGCCACGACCACCGCGTCGATCGGGACGCCATCCGGCGGGTCCTCGACGAGCTCACAGATCCGCTCGAGGACGGCCGACTGCGCCTCGTGGAGGCTGACCCCGTGGAGGGTCCGCCCGAGGTGCCAGTCCGACGTGTGAAGCAACCGCATGCCATGAAGGTAGGACGGCCCGCCGACACCCATCGCGCGGACACGCCACGTGGGACGAATGAGGCCGGATGCCGCTGGGTTCCCTCCTCGTCGAGTGGCCAGCTCGTGCCACACCTGGTTGGTGTCAGTGGCTACGGGCACGATGGGCAGCATGAGCCGCGAGTTCCAGGTCACCTTCGATGCAGCCGACCCGATCGAGCTCAGCCTGTTCTGGGCCGAGGTCCTCGACTACGTGGTCCAGCCGCCTCCCGGGAGCGACCTGCCTCCCGAGACACCTGCGGCCGACGTGCTGGCGGCCTGGGCAGCCTTCCTCACGGCGACGGGCGTGCCGGCGGAGCGGCACCGTTCGGCGTCGGCGATCATCGACCCCGCCGGCGCGCGGCCGCGGGTGTTCTTCCAGCAGGTCCCCGAGCCGAAGTCCGCGAAGAACCGGGTCCACCTCGACGTCCGGGCCGCGCCGGGCCTCGAGGGGGACGAGCGGATGGCTGCGCTCGAGACTGAGTGTGAGCGCCTGGTCTCCCTGGGTGCCAGCAGGATCCGGCGCTTCGAGCCGGACCCGCCGATGTCGTCGGGCTTCATCGTGATGGCCGATCCCGGCGGCAACGAGTTCTGCCTCGACTGACCTGCCCCGACGAAGGAGATACTCCTGCCATGGCTTACGACGAGGAGCTCGCCAACCGGATCCGGTTCCTGATCGGACCTGATCCGGTCGTCGCGGAGAAGAAGATGTTCGGCGGTCTGGCCTTCTTGGCGCACGGCAACATGGCCGTCGCCGCGAGCGGGCAGGGCGGCCTGCTCGTCAGAGTCGACCCGCAGCGGTCGGACGCCCTGGTCGACGACGTCCACGTCCGACGGATGGAGATGCAGGGTCGGCAGATGGCCGGCTGGTTGCGGGTCGACGGTGACGTGGTCGACGACGACGCGGAGCTGCGTCGGTGGGTCGACGAGGGTCTTGGCTACGCCCGCACGCTGCCGCCGAAACGCTGAGGCTGGGGAGCCGTCGGCGACGAACGACCGTTGGTGGTCGCGCAGGCTACGCCCCTGGCGTGCCACGGTGGCTCCCCACCGCGCTCAGTGACCAACGGTCGTCCGGCGACGACAGGGACCGAAAAGAGCTGTCAGTCCTTGGGGTTGAAGAAACCCAGGATCATCGACACGAACGTGATGATGAGGGACCCGAGGATCGCGTCCCAGAAGAAGCTCTCCACGTGGAACGCGAGGTCGAACTTGTCGGCGAGCCACGACGTGAGCTGGAGCATCAACGCGTTGATGATGAAGACGAAGAGGCCCAGCGTCAGGATGATGAAGGGCAGCGACACGACCTTCGCGATCGGTCGCACGAACGTGTTGAGGATGCCGAAGATCAGCGCCACGAGCAGGACGGTCCGGACGATGGCCCAGGTGTCCGGCTCGTTCCCGAAGGTGATCCCGTCGACGAGGAGGGCGGCGATCCACAGCGCGATGCCGTTGATGACGGTCTTGATCACGAAGTTGAGCAGCATGGCCGTCAGTCTTCCACGCGCTCAAGTCGATCGGCGGGAATGCCGGGGTACTCGTCGCCGGGGATCCGCGGCTGGAACATCGTGTTGAGTCGCAGCAGGTCGGTGTCGACCATCTTCAGCTGTCCGACGGCGTCCTTGATCGGCACGCGCACGATGTGGCCCTGCTGCAGCGCGACCATCTCGCCCCAAGCGCTGTCGAGCGCCGCCTCGACCGCCGCGACCCCGAAGCGCGTGCCGAGGACCCGGTCGAAGGCGACCGGCGAGCCACCGCGCTGGATGTGGCCCAGGGCCGTCATTCGGCTCTCGATCCCGGTCCGGCCCTGGATCTCGCGGGCGAGGATCGAGCCGATGCCGCCGAGGATCTGGTGGCCGTACTTGTCCATCTCGGGCTCCGGCAGCTCCATCGTGCCCGGCTTCGGCAGCGCCCCCTCGGCGACGACGATGATCGTCGCGAAGCGACCCTTGCGGTGCCGGTGGACGATCCGCTCGCAGACCTCGCCGATGTCGAAGGGCTCCTCGGGGACCAAGGTGATGGCGGCGCCGCCGGCGATCCCCGACCAGATGGCGATGTGGCCCACGTGCCGCCCCATGACCTCGACGACGAGGACCCGGTGGTGCGACTCGGCCGTCGTGTGGAGCCGGTCGATCGCGTCGGTGCAGATCTGCACCGCAGTCTGGAAACCGAACGTCATCTCGGTCATGGAGATGTCGTTGTCGATGGTCTTGGGGACGCCGACGACGGGGAAGCCGTTCTCGTGGAGCCGCGCGAGGACACTCATCGAGCCCTCGCCGCCGACGCCGATGATGGCGTCGAGGCCGTGCCGGTCGTAGGCCTTGCGGACCTTCTTCAGGCCGTCCTCGAAGGCGAACGGCTGGTCGCGGCTCGTCCCGAGGATGGTCCCGCCGAGCGGGAGGATCCCGCGGCAGCGGTCGACGTCGAGCAGCTCGAAGTCGTTGTCCATCACCCCGCGCCAGGCGTTGCGGAAGCCGACCATCGTGCTGTCGTAGGTCACCTCGGCGGCGCGGACCGCGCCCCGGATGACGGCATTGAGGCCGGGACAGTCCCCGCCCCCGGTGAGGATGCCGATGCGCATGTGCGACGTCCTTCGTGTGTGGGCATGCAGAAGAGTCGAGGCGGCGTTGGCGCGACAGTGTGAGCCTAGCCACATCAGGCCGTATGCCGCTGGGCTGGGTCCACGGGTCGGGACCCTCCGAGCGCTCCCGCCCATCAATAGAGTGGTGCGCATGACCGACGACGCCGTCCTGCCCTCATCCTCCGCATCGGGTGCCTCGCCGACGGTGCGGTTGCGACAGGTCCTCGGGCAGATGCCGGACTACAAGCCGGGCAAGCCCGCCGCCGCACCGGCCGGGGTGACGCCGTACAAGCTGTCGTCCAACGAGAACCCCTACCGCCCGCTCCCGTCGGTCCTCACGGCGATCGCCGAGGCGGCGACCTCCATCAACCGCTATCCCGACATGGCGGTGGGTGCCCTGCGCGAACGGCTCGGACGGGCACTGAGCGTGTCCGCGGACTGCATCGCCACCGGCACGGGGTCGGTCGCCGTGCTCGCGCAGATCGTCCAGGCCGCGTGCGACGCGGGTGACGAGGTCGTCTTCGCGTGGCGGTCGTTCGAGGCGTACCCGATCGTGACGCAGCTGGCCGGCGCCACGCCGGTCCTGGTCCCCCTCGATGACGAGGCGCGGCACCGGCTCGACGCCATGGCTGACGCCATCACCGAGCGGACCCGCGTCGTGCTCGTCTGCACGCCGAACAACCCGACCGGTCCCTCGGTGCACCGCGCAGAGCTCGACGCGTTCCTCGACCGGGTGCCGAGCGACGTCATCGTCGTCGTCGACGAGGCCTACGTCGAGTTCGTCCGCGACCCCGAGGCGGTGCGCGGCCTGGAGGTGTGGCGCGAGCGGCCCAACGTCGTCGTGCTCCGAACGTTCTCCAAGGCCTATGGGCTGGCGGGTCTGCGCGTGGGATTTGCGGTCGCCCACCCCGAGGTCGCCGCGGCGATCCGCAAGACGGCGACCCCCTTCGGGGTCAACTCGGTGGCCCAGGTCGCCGCGGTCGCCTCCCTCGACGCCTTCGACGAGCTGAACGAGCGGGTGGAGTCCCTCGTCGCCGAGCGCGAGCGGGTCGTCCGCGCCCTGCAGGACCAGGGCTGGAAGCTGCCCCAGACGGATGCCAACTTCGTGTGGTTCCCGCTGGGCTCTGACTCGACCGCGTTCTCCGAGGCGTGTGAGGAGTCCGGCCTCATGGTGCGCCAGTACGGCGACGACGGGGTCCGGGTGACCATCGGGGAGGCCGAGGCAAACACCCGGCTGCTCGAGGTGGCCGAGAAGTTCGGGGCCCGGTAGGCGCGCGGTCCGGCCATGTGGGCGGCCTTGACGTTCCTCGTGGCTCGAGGGCGGGTCCTCGGAGGCTCGTTGGCGCTCGCGGGAGTCCTGGCTCTCGTTCCGTCGGTGTTCTGGCCGACGATGAGCCTGACGCAGCCCGGAGTCATGCTCGGCGACGGCAAGCAGCGCGACTTGGTGAACCTCGAGTGGAGCTGGGGGCAGTACGCCTTCCTCGGCGCTCCGGAGGAGATGGGCCCTTCCGAGATGAGCAACCCGTGGGGACTCGCCTACCTCGTGCTCATGCTCGTCGTGGGAGCGAGCGGAGCCGTGGCGTGGCTCGTCGTCCCCGGCCTCCCCGGTCGGCTCCTCGGTGCTGCCGGCACGGCCGTTCTGGGTTCCTACGTCGCGCACATCGTCGTCGAACGGCAGAGCGAGCAGTCGCTGTTCTACGGGTCCGAGAATGTGATCCTCCGCGGGACGCCACCGGCGGGACGCTTCGAGCAAGGGTCGCTCGTCCTGCTCGCTCTCGGGCTGCTGGTCATGCTCTGGAGCTCGCTGGTCATCGTGGCGCGACGAGCCTGGGCGGCGGCGTCCGCCCTGGCTGCGACGGCCCGAGGGGAGGACGAGGCGACCGCCCGACCGGTGGACGACCCTCGCGCGGGCGGCGTCATCCTCCACGGGGAGCGGACCGGTGACCGGCCACTGCCCCCGCGAGCGCCTCGGACCGCACCGGCCGAACCGGTCGGGTTCACCGATCCCACGCCCGATGACCACGACTTCGGGCCGCCGTCCTCGTAGCGGCCCGCTGCGTCGGCGGGTCGTCGCTCCGGGAAGCCCGCGGCCCCGGCCTCCCTGTCGCACTGACCCGCCTGACGGGTCAGTGCGGCTTGCTGATCACCGGGTCGCACTGACTTGCCTGACGGGTCAGTGCGGCTTGCTGATCACCGGGTCGCACTGACTTGCCTGACGGGTCAGTGCGGCTTGCTGATCACCGGGTGTCAAGGGCCATCTGTTTCTGCCCAGGGGCGGTC
>NZ_BAABZW010000010.1:0-1586 GCF_040365325.1 Intrasporangium sp. DVR
AGGCTCCCGTAGCCAGTCGGTCACCAACGGACTAGCAAGCGGGGTCGGCCCATCTGGTACCGGCATCCTGATGGGTCGGGCGGAAGCGCAGGTCATACCGCCCGCTCCAGGCGCCCCAATTCGCCCAGGCGCTGCTGGCGGGCCTCCGACCGAGCGAGTCGGGGCCTTGCCCCCGGTTCTTGGACACGGGGTGGGATTACGCCGCTGACGGGAGCGTAGCGGCGGTGAAGGCCTCGTAGGCGATCGGGCTGCGGTAGCCGCACCAGGAGTGGCGTCGGCGTGTGTTGTACCGGGTGAGCCACCGGAAGACCTGCCGGCGGCAGGTGAGCTCGTCGGGCCAGCATGCCTCGTCTTGGAGGACCTCGCGCTTGACGGTCGCGTTGAACGCCTCGGCGAGGCTGTTGTCCGCGCTCGTGCCCACGGCACCCATCGACTGGGTCACCCCGAGCTCGGCACACAGCTTGGCGAAATCCTTTGAGGTATAGACCGACCCGTGGTCCGAGTGGAAGATGGCCCCGGCGAGGCTGCCGCGGGTCGCCGCGGCCGCCTGCAGGGCGTCGAGGACGAGCTCGGTGCGCATGTGGTCCGCGACCTGCCAGCCGACCAACCGCCGCGAGTGGCAGTCGATGACGGTGGCCAGGTACAGGTTGGTCCCGTCCGCGATCGGCAGGTAGGTGATGTCCCCGACGTAGCGCTGGTTCGGCGCCGGCGCGGTGAAGTCCCGCCGCAGCAGGTCGGGCACCTTCTGGTCGGCCGGCTCCGGGATCGTGGTGCGCACCCGGCGCCGGCGCCGGTAGCCGCGGATCTGCTCGGCGCGCATCACCCGCGCGACCCGCTTGTGGTTGACCCGCTCGGCCTGGCCCGCGCCGTCGTTCAGCTCGGCGGTGATCCGCGGCGCACCCATCGTGGAGTCCTCCTCGTGGATCGTCCGGATCCGCTCGGCGAGCTGTGCGTCGGCCGCGGCCCGTGCCTGCCGCGCCGGGGCCGCGGCCTGCCACGCGTAGAACGACGAGCGCTCGACCTCGATCAGCTCACACAACCGCTTCACCTCGTAGGCGTGCTGGTGGTCGGCGACGAACTGGAAGCGGTTCACCAGTTCGTCTCCCCGGCGAAATACTTGGCCGCCGACCGGAGAATCTCACGCTCGGTCGTCAGCTTGGCGTTCTCCGCCTCCAGCTGCGCGACCCGCGCCTGCAGCCGGGCGGCCTGCTTCTCGGGGGTCTCCGACACGGTCGAGTCGATGCCGGCCGAAACCGTCGAGGAGGAGCGTCGGGTCGTCAGCGGGGTGCGGGTCAACGTCCCGTTGGCGGCCGTCTTCTTGCCGGTCCCGTACCGCTCGAGCCAGTGCCGCAAAGTGCCCCGCTCGATGCCCAGGTCCTCGGCGATGCCACGCACCGTCGCACCCGGAGTGGACTCGTACAAGTCAACGGCCTGACGACGGAACTCCTCGGAGTAGTTCTTGCGGGCCATGGTTCAGAATCATCTCGCTTCCCCAGCAGATGCTGGATTCAGCGTGTCCAAGAACCAGGGTCAGGCCCCACGTGGTCGAGGCGGCGTACGCCGCCTGGGCGGCCGACCAGCAGGCC
>NZ_BAABZW010000011.1:0-15423 GCF_040365325.1 Intrasporangium sp. DVR
TACAAGTCAACGGCCTGACGACGGAACTCCTCGGAGTAGTTCTTGCGGGCCATGGTTCAGAATCATCTCGCTTCCCCAGCAGATGCTGGATTCAGCGTGTCCAAGAACCAGGGTCAGGCCCCGTGGCCCAGGTCGACCCACCCCAGCCCGGCGAAGGGATGGTGGCGATAGCCGTCACCTGGGCCGGCATCAACTTCAAGGACGTCATGCAGCGGCGCGGGGACTCGGGCTACGCGGACAGTTACCCTGTGGCCCCCGGCCTCGAGGTCAGCGGCACGATCATCGCCGCCGGCCCCGGCGTGCCGGCCGACAGCGTCGGACGACGAGTCTGCGCCGTCACAGCCAACGGCGGGTTGGCCGAGGTGGCTGTGGCCGACTGGTCGCTCACCGTAGACATTCCGGACGGCGTCTCGGACCGTTCCGCCGCTGCCGCGCCTGGGGCGCTCACCAGCGCGGCACTGCTGGTTGATGCCTTTGGGCGGGTGCGGGCCGGGGACGTACTCCTGGTGCACTCGGCGGCCGGAGCAGTCGGTCGGGCAGTGGCACAGGTCGCCCGACACCGAGGTGCCGCGCGCCTCATCGGCATGGTCGGCGCCCCCTCACGGGTTTCGGCGGCACAGACGAACGGATACGACGAGGTCCTAGTTCGCGGTGACACAACTCCCGAAGCCCTGAGGGCAATGCTCCACCGAGCGCCCATCGATCTCATCATCGATCCGCTCGGGACCGCCATGATGGACTTCGATCTCCAGGTTTCGGGGCCGGGCAGCCGGATCATCATTTCCGGAAACGCGCCGGGAGGGCCGATGGCCGCAACCCCCGACATCCGGGCCCTGATGGGAATGGGAGTCCAGATAGGAGGATTCAGCCTCTCAGCGCTCATGGCGCGCTCTCCCGATCTGGTTGCGAAAGCGATGCGGCAGGTGCTGGAACTGTTACGGGATGGCATCCTGGTACCCGAGTTGACCACCGTTCCCGAACTGGCCGCGGTCCCAGGAATCCACGACGCCCTAGCCGCTGGGGCGGGTCAGGGAAAGTACGTCGTCGACATCGCCGCACAGCTGCCGAGGGCCGAGGCGCGCCGTGCGAGCGCCGGCAAGGTTTGACAGGCGCGCCGACTTGCTCATAACGAAAGGGGCTGACACTCACGCGTGGACGAATCTGTGGCTCCTGCCTTGCTGCTGAGTTTGTCGTCGCGCCTCACGGTCTCCAACGCACGGCACGGCAGCACAGGGCCTGTCCGAAGAGGTACAAGTTCGTCTACCGGATGCGAGGGTCAACCGTTGGTCGGCAGGGCGGGTCTCCGCCTCAACGGGGACTGCTGCACGAACGGGTGACAGGTTGGGTCAGGCTGCCTGAGTGGCAGGTGTGGTCATGATGGTCTCGAACTCGATCGGGGTCAATCGGCCCAGAGCGTCCTGACGGCGCCGGCGGTGGTAGGTGCGTTCGATCCAGGTGACGATGGCGATCCGCAGCTCCTGTCTGGTGGCCCACTGGCGCCGGTCGAGCACGTTCTTCTGCAGCAGCGCGAAGAAGCTCTCCATGGCGGCGTTGTCACCGGTTGCCCCGACCTTTCCCATCGAGCCGACCATCTCGTGCCGCTGTAGGGCGCGGACGAACTTCCTTGACCTGAACTGCGACCCACGGTCGGTGTGCAGGATGCAACCGGCGACCTGACCGCGCCGGGCGACCGCGCCGGCGAGGGCGTCGACGGCCAGGCGCGACTTCATCCGGTCGCCGATCGAGTAGCCCACGATCCGGTTGGAGTAGACGTCCTTGATCGCGCAGAGATAGAGCTTGCCCTCGCCGGTGCGGTGCTCGGTGATGTCCGAGAGCCACAGCCGGTTCGGCGCGTCGGCGGTGAAGTCGCGTTTGACGAGGTCGTCGTGGACCGGCGGGCCGGGCTTCTTGCCGTTCTTGCCGCGCTTCTTGCCGAACGCGCTCCACCAGCCGTTCACGGAGCAGACCCGCCACATGGTCCGGTCGCAGGCCTGGTGGCCGGCGTCGCGGGCCTCGTCGGCCAGGTACCGGTAGCCGAACTCCGGGTCCTCGCAGTGGGCGTCGAACAGCGCGTTGGCCAGGTGCGCCTCGGCCAGCTCCGTGGCCGTGACCGGGTCGGCGAGCCAGCGGTAGTAGGGCTGGCGGGCGATCTTCAGGACCCGGCACGTCACCGCGACAGGGATCCCGTCGGCGGCGAGCTCACGGACGAGCGGGTACATCATTTTCCCGGCAGGTTCGCCTGCGACAGGTAGGCCGCGGCCCGTCGGAGCACCTCGTTCTCCTGCTCGAGCAGACGGATCCGCTTCCTGGCCTCGCGCAGCTCGGCATTCTCGGCCGCGGTGGCTCCCGGCTTGACGCCGTCCTCGACGTCGGCGTCACGCATCCAGTTACGCAGACACGACTCAGCGATCCCGAAGTCGGCCGCGATCTGCTTGAGCGACTGTCCCGGCTCGCGGCCACGGGCGACGTTCACGACGTCGTCACGGAACTCTCTGGGGTAGGGCTTGGGCACGGTGCACATCCTTCCAGCGGCGCCTCGTGGCGCCACAGATCAGATGTCACCTATCCGTGCAGCAGTCCCACGGAGGCGGTGCACACGTCCGTCGCCGTTAGGCCGATGACCTGCACAGAGACCGCGGACCACGCGCTCTTGCGGCGCGGTCCGCACAGACAGCCGTTGACGTTCCGATGCATCCGGTGGGCGTCGTGAGCCTCCGGAACTGCGCATGCTCCCTGGCGCGTCGAAATCGCGGACAAGTTGCCACGAACACCTTTCCAAGCTAGCTTCGCGCACTGACGCCCGAGAGGCCCTGACCAGTGTTTCCGCAGGTCAGGGCCTCTTTTCGTTGCGCATCGTGGCAGGTGAAGGATTCGAACCTTCGTAGCTTTCGCGACGGATTTACAGCCCATGGGACTCCCAGCGCTGACCGGTTGCCAGTCACCCGATCTTCCAGTTTCCGCACAATTTCTGCACTGTCAGTCGCGCCGGCCCGTAGCCAGCCGGTCACCAACGGATTTGGGTCCAAGGTGGGCCTACCGAGAAGGACCCCTACAGATGGGCCGGAGATGAGTGCGGTCGTCGGCTCGCGTGGGCGCGTCCGCAGGAGCGTTGTGATGAGCTGCGGAAAGAGGTGCCCAAAGTCTGCCTACAGCTGCGTGTTCGGGACCAAGGCTTCCTTCAGGGGTACCTGAACGACTCCGTCGCGGATCAGCCACTCGTCGTCCACCCGGAGGGAGCCGCGCGGCATGCCGTCGGTGCCGCGCAGGTCCTTGACGATGTCCCAGTGCAGTGCCGAGAGATTTACGCCGCCGCACTCTGGGTAGGCCCTGCCAGGAGCGAGGTGGACGGTGCCGCAGATCTTCTCGTCGATGAGCAGATCGCCAGTCATGGTAGTGAGCGCGGCGTTGGTCCCGATGCCGAGCTCTCCGATACGCCGCGCGCCGGCGTCCCCATCCAGCAGCTGGCGCACGAAGTCGATTCCCTCGGAGGCGCGCTCGGCCACGATGAGACCCTCCTCGAGGTCGAGTTCAAGGTCCTTGATGCGCACCCCGCCGAAGTAGAACGCACCCGGGAAGCGGATTCGGCCCTCAACTTGCGTCTCGACGGGCGCGGTCGCGATCTCACCGTCGGGCCAGTTGGACGCGCCAGCGAACGGCACCCAGCGCCTGCCTTCGAGACCGAGCTCCAGCCGCCCCCAGGTGTCCTCGATCACCGCGATGCGGCCTCCGCCCAGACGATCGCACAGCACCTGCATGCGGCGGTGGGCGTCGGCCCAGTCCGCGTCGAAAGACGCCGACCACTCTCGGAGGAGCACGTCTGCATCGAGGCCTAGCGCGTCCGCCCACTGGGGCGTAGGTACCCGCACGATGGCCCATCGAGTGCCTTGCCAGCGCATCGCCGACACCAGACCGCGTCCATGGCGCAGCGCCGCGATCCGGCTGGGGTCCGCGTCCACTTGCGGGCTTGTCATGGCTCGGAACGAGACGTGGACGTCGGACCACTTCATCGCGGTGGCCTCGAGCGGCATCGGCTCCTGGAGTGTGTCGGGGTTGGCGTGGCGCAGCGCGCTGGCGTCGAACCGTTCGTCTGTGGCAAGGACCTGCACGACGGCCCCTCGCCGCCAGCCTTCCTCCACGAAGGCCGCGACCGCATCCATTGCTGAGGTGTCGGTCACGAAGACGGAGACTCGGTCGCCGGCCGACACAACGACGCCATCGGCGACCAGGCGGGCGATCATGGGCCAGTCCACTGACGTCACTTCGGTTCCCTCTCGCCCGTCCGCCTGGCGCGGCTCCAGGGCGCGAGCGCCCGGTAGAGCTCGACGTAAGCCTCGTGGTCGGCGCGCAGCAGGGTCGCATGCTGCTCGTCCGGCTCCACGGCTCGGTGCTCGGGCCACCATGGAGACTCGGGATCCAGCTCGGCGAGAGTTCCTACCGCGTGCGCGGCGAGGAGCGCATCGCCGTAAGCTGCGCCCGGGGAATCGGCTACCTGCTGGGTGAGGCCGGTGACCGTGGACACCGTTCGGGTGATGATCTCGTTCTTGGTGGCGCCTCCGATGGCCACGACTCGCTGGATAGGGATGTCGGCCCGTTCGTAGGTGAGGATCGCTTCGGCCACGGCGTGCCCGGTCCCCTCCAAGACGGCCCGAGCGACGTCGGCGCGCGTGTGCTCAAGACCCAGGCCGGCGACCGCGCCGCGGCTGTCGGGGTCCTGGAATGGCGTTCGCTCCCCGGCCAGGTGTGGGAGCGCGATGACGCCGCGGGCACCGGGCGGCGAGCCCCCAGCCAGCTCCAGGAGACGGCCGAACGTCACCGCGTCATCGGTGTCGGTGAGATTCAGCAGGTCCGCGAGCCATCGTGTCGCCGTTCCAGTCGTGGCTGTCCCCGCCGCCAGGACATACGTTCCCTCGAACACGAACGGTGCCGCCCACAGCGCCTTGTCGGTGAGCGGCCTCGACCCGACGCGGATGAAGTACCCGCTCGAGCCGTACATCGCCATGAGCGAGCCGTCGGTGACGACGCCCGCCGCGACCGCTTCGGCCGGGGCGTCCGTGGTACCAACGATCACCGGAGTGCCCACCGGCAGCCCGGTGGCGGCAGCCGCCGCGTCGTGGACTCTCCCCGCAACTGCGGTCGTCCACTGCACGGGGGGTAGGCGGTCCTCCGTGACGATGTCCTCGCATCCGGAGAGATCCCACCTCCGTTCGCGGAGGTTGTACAAGGGGTGGAAGTAGCCCGCGGTGGCGTGGTCGATGGCGACCTCGCCGGTCAGTCTCGCTACCAGCCAGGACTGGCTGGTCATGAACCAACGGGCGCGCTCCCATACTTCCGGCTCTTCGTCCCTGAGCCAAGCGATCTTCGGCCCGGTCGACTGGCTGGTCAAGGGGTTCCCGCAGCGGCGGAAGATCTCCTCTGCGCCCAGCCGCTCGGTTAACACCTCGATTTGTCGCGTGGCACGGGTATCGACCCCATAGAGGATCGCCGGCCGCAGAGGCCTAAGGTCCTCATCCACCGCCACGATGCACGGGCCGATGGCGCTGACAGCAACGGCGCGCACCTCAGAGCCGCGGGGATGCTGCATCAACTCCCTCGCGATCGCGGTGACATCTGCCCACCAGTCCGACTCTGGGTCATGTTCGACGTGACCAGGGCGCGGCGTCGAGATGCCATGCCGCCGGCGGGCCATGGCGAGGACCTCGCCGTCGGCATCGACGAGCACCCCCTTGGTCTCGAAGGTGCCGACGTCGATGCCGACGAAGGTCATGCCCTCAGCTCCTTCACCACCTGCATGAGCTCGGCGACACGGGCGGGATCGACCTGGTTGGCGAAGATCCCGTCGCGCTTGAGTGAGGTGCCGACGATGGCGGCGTCCGCAAACTGCAGGCTCTCGGCCACCGTCTCGGGCCGGACGCCGGTGTTGACGAACACGGGCACATCGCCGGCGTTCTCCTTGACCACGGCCAAGGTCGAGGTGTCGGTGGCGGCACCGGCCGTCAGGCCGGATACACAAAGCCCGTCGGGAGCTCCGTTGAACACCGTGGACTTCGTCAGCTGGGCGAGGTCGCGGCTCGCCAGGTAGGCAGCCGCTTCGGGGACGATGTTGTAGAGGAGCCGCACTCCCTGCGCCCCCATGCGGGCGCGGTGGCGGGCAGCCTTGCCGACATCGGTGTTCCACATACCGAAGTCCGACGCGTACACCCCGGTGAAGACCTCACGAACGAATGCCGCGCCAGTCGCCACTGCCAGGTCGATCGAGGCGACGCCGTCCCAGAGGACATTGACCCCGAACGGGATTCCCAGCTCCGAGCGGACCTCGCCGATGACGCGGGCCATGGACACTGCGGTGATCGGCTCGGTCGTGGTCAGGTACGGCAGGCTGAACTCGTTGGAGATCAGGACGCCTTCGACCCCGCCCTCCTGCAGGGCGGCCAGCTCCTCGCGCGCATGCGCGAGGACCTTGTCCATTCCACCGGCCGCGTCGTAGGAGGGGTCGCCCGGAAGCGGCAGCAGGTGGCACATGCCAATGATCGGCTTGGAGACGTCGAAGACCTCATTCAGCCAGGAGTTCATTCTCTTCGTTTCCTCTCGTCTGGTCTCGCGCGGTGCGCGACGTTGAATGGCCAGTCGCGCACCTGGCGGTCTGGCATAGCTCTGCGGGCCGTGCTGCTGTTGTCAGTGCGACGTCTGGGATGTGCGGGCCCACGCCTCCACGAGGCGTTGAAACGCCGTCGCGCCGGGATCGGGCAGCCCGATGCTGCGCTCCTGCAGCCACGACGCGCGTCCACGGCGTGACTGCAGCCCGGTGGTCTCCTCGACGGCGCGGCCGGCCGCGGCGACCACTGAAGCGGTTGCCTCCGTGGAGTCGGTCGATGCGCGAAGCGCGTCAGCGGCCGCGGCAATTCCGTCGAGGATGGTCTTGTCCCCCACCTCGGTCTTGCCACGCTGGGAGATGCTGGCCGCCGCCGCGGCGACGAAGTCGGTCGCCTCGCCGAGACCGATCTCCGTCTTGCCCTCCCAGGTCCGTGACCCGTTGAGCAGCGCGCCGGCCACGAGCGCCGCCATGGTGGACGGGTTCGCATTGGCGAACGCCTTGGCGCAGGTGCGCGCGATGTCTGTGGGGGTGGCGTCGTCGCCGAGCTTCTCGAGCTCGGCGTTGACCGCGTTCGACCCAGCGGTGACCGTGATGCCCAGGTCCCCGTCGCCGAGTGCCTGGTCCAGGTCACGCAGCTCGTCAGCGGACTCGATGAGGATGGTGAGGCTGCTGCGGATCTGCTGGTTCAGCTCTTTGCTGTTCACTCGGATCAGCGCTCCTGGAAGAACGGCGACCGTGCCGGGGCGTTGAGCAGTGCGAGACGGTTGTCATCGAGCTCGAGCAGCGAGATGGACGCGCCCGCCATCTCCAAGCTGGTCGCGTACTCGCCGACGTACTTCTTGACGATGGTGATCCCGCGATCGGCGAGGATCTGGTGCGTGCGGCGGTAGAGCAGGTACAGCTCCTCGAGCGGGGTGGCTCCCAGTCCGTTGACGAGCACAGCCACCTGCGCCCCTTCGGTCAGGCCGAGGTCTTCGACCAGCGCCTGGACGAAGTGGTCAGCGATCTCGTCGGCAGTCTCGAGCGGGCCGCGGCGGGAGCCGGGCTCGCCGTGGATGCCGATACCGATCTCCATCTCGCCGTCCGGCAGCTCGAAGCTCGGCTTTCCCGTCGTCGGCAGGATGGTTGGTGCCAGACCGATGCCGATGGTGGCGGTGTGCTCGATGACGTCCTCGGCGACAGCGGCCACCTGGTCTAGAGAATCGCCGCGCTCGGCGGCAGCACCGGCTGCCTTGTAGGCGAAGAAGATGCCGGCCACGCCGCGCCGGTCCTGCTTGCGGTCCTTCGGCTGGCTGGCCACGTCGTCGCGGCCCAGCACGGTGCGAGTCTCGATGCCCTCGAGCTCGGCGAGGTCGCTGGCGAGGTCGAAGTTGAAGACGTCCCCACCATAGTTGCCGTACAGGTAGAGCACTCCGGCGCCACCGTCGACGGCCTTGGTGGCTTGGAAGATCTGGTCGGAGCTGGGCGAGCTGAACACGTTGCCGATGGCCACACCGGAGCACAGCCCCTCACCGACGTATCCCTTGAAGAGGGGCAGGTGGCCCGAGCCGCCGCCGGTGACGATGCCGACCTTGTTGGCGTTCGGCGCGTCCGCGCGCACGAGGACACGGATGTCGTCGCCGGGTGTCTTCACCAAGTCCGGATGTGCGAGAAGGATGCCCTCGACGAACTCGTCGACGAAGTTCTCGGGGTTGTTGATGATCTTCTTCATGGCATTCGGTCCGTTCTCAGTTCTGGACGGGGGTGGGGACTGCGTCGGGAGGCACGGGGGGTGCGGGTCGTGGTGGTCGGCGCCGGAACTTGACGTGGTCGAGAATCATGACGCCGATCAGGATGCTGCCTTGGGCGATGGCGTACTGGTAGGCGGAGAGACGAAGCGCGGTGAAGCCGCTCGAGACCACCTGCAGGGTCAGTGTGGCCAGCACGACGCCGAGCACGGTCGCGAAGCCGCCCATGGGATTGGTCCCTCCGAGGACGACGATCACGATGACCAGCAGCACGTAGCTGCTGCCGTAGTCGGCGCTGGCCGACGGGTTCCGGCTGAGGAACAGCAGCCCGGCGAGGGAAGCCAGCAGTCCACTGGTGATGTAGGTCATCATCAACGTCCTTCGGGGGCTGATGCCGGAGTATCGGGCTGCTACGGGGTTGGCTCCTTGGAGCTGGACCTTGCGTCCCATCGGAGTCCTGTTGATCATCACGGCCAGTGCGGCGGCGGCCGCTACCAGGATGAGCATGAGCAGGGGAACTCCGAGCACTCCGGTCCGACCCATGGTCCGCAACGCCGTCGGGGCCCCGGAGATGGTCACGCCTCCGGTCCAGACCAGCGCGAGGCCGTTGTAGAGCTGCATCGTGCCGAGCGTCGCCAGAATGGGGGTGATCCCCACGACGCTGATCAACACGCCGTTGATGGCGCCGAGGATAAGCCCGACTCCGAGGCCGGCGAGCAGGAACAGAGGCGTCATCTGCTCCGCCGCGGCTTGGCCCTGCGCGGTGAGCGCCGCGGTGTAGAGCGAGGACACGGTGATGGCCGCGCCGTTCGCCATCGCCACGACGGACAGGTCAATCCCTCCGGTGAGCATGGAGATCATGACGGCGAGGGAGAGAAGTCCGATCTCCGGTGCTGCAATGCCGATGTTGGTCAGGTTGACCGAGTTGAGGAAGATCCCCGGCCGGAGGATGGCGAAGAAGGTGAAGGTCAGCACCAGGAGAAGCGCCATCCGGCCGACTCCTCGAGCCACGTGCACACGCTCGATGGCGGAGGACCACGCCGAGCTGGCGCGGTCGTTGACGTCCCGAAGGCCACGCATCTTCTCGCTCACGCCAGGACCTCCTTCGGTTCAGCGGGCTCATCGACCGCGACGGTTCGCCGCCGGGCCCGGCCGGCAGCCACTGCCTGGATGCCGACACCCAGGAGCAGGAGCACGCCCACTGCTGCCCGTTGCCATGTGCTCGGGATCCCCAGGAGGACCAGGTTGTTGTTGATCAGCTGGACGAGGACGACACCGAGCACCGTGCCCAGCACGGACCCTCTGCCGCCGAAGATCGAGGCGCCGCCAAGGACGACGGCGGCGATGATGTCGAGCTCGGTTCCGACCAGGCTCTGGGGGTTCGCGTTGCGCCCGAGGATGACGTGTAGCACGCCGCCGAAGGCCGCCAGGGCGCCGACGAGCACGTACAGGATGATCTGGGTGCGCACGACCCGGATGCCGACACGCCTCGCTGCCTCAGTGTCTCCGCCGATGGCGTAGATGCTCCGGCCGAAGAGGGTCCGTCGCAGCAGGAGCGCGACGAGGACGGTGACGATTGCTACCGGGACGATCATGAAGTGCAGGTAGCCGCCTCCCCGCACGTCCACCAAGTGAGCCCGTGAGAGGTCGTTGACGGAGGCAGGCAGGCGGGCAGCCGAGATGTAGGCCGATCCCACGTAGGCGATGAGGATGCCCTTGAAGATGCTCTGTGTGCCCAGGGTGACGATCAGTGTGGGCAGGCGGAAGCGCGCGATGACGACACCGTTGAGCAGGCCTAGGAGCGCCCCCACGGCCATCGCAATGGCGAACACCAGCAGCGGTCCTTGGTCCGTACCGCCCTCAATGGCCCATTTCACGGACGCGTAGGCGGCGAAGATGCCGATTGCCAGGAACGAGACGTCGATCCCTCCGGAGATCAGAACGAGCAGCACACCGAGCGCGAAGATGAGGGGGACCATTGAGCTGCGGACCAGGGCAAAGAAGGTGCTGGCCGTGAAGAAGGCGGGGCTCGCGAAGGCCATCGCGACGACGACCACAAGGATGACGGCGACCAGAAGGCCTTCGTTGTTGGGGCCGCGCAACCGTGCCAGCGTCCCGCTCATGCCGCCATCCTTCGCTCGATCTCATGGGCATCGACTTGGTCGCCAGAAAGCTCGGCGACGACACGCCCCTCGTGAACGACAAGGACCCGGTGACAGCTGGTGACCAGCTCGGGGATGTCGTCGGAGATGACCACGACGCCGACTCCCGCGGCCGCTTGCTCGCGCAGGATTCCGATGATCTGTTCCTTCGAGCCCACGTCCACGCCGACGGTCGGTCCGTTGAGGATCAACACCTTTGGCTTGCGATCCAGCCACTTGGCGATGACCACACGTTGCGCGTTTCCCCCGGAGAGGCTTCGGACGACGGCCCCGACGTTCGGGGCCTGGATACGCAGGCGGCGGAAGAGGTCAGTGATGGAGTCACGAACCCGTCGCCGGTCCAGCAGGCCCGTCCGTGTGCGGTAGCTGTCGAGGGATGAGGCGATGAGGTTGTCGGCGATCGACACATCCAGGAACAGTCCCTGGGTGAGGCGGTCCTCCGGCACGTAGCCTATGCCAGCGGAGACTGCGTCACGGATGGAGCGAATCCGTCGCACCTTGCCGCCCACGCGGATCGTCCCGGAGTCGGCGGGGTGGATGCCGAAGATCGCCTCCGCGATCTCGGAGCGCCCCGAGCCAAGGAGGCCGGTGATGCCGAGGATCTCGCCTGCCCGAAGGGCGAAGCTCACGTCGGTGAAACCTCCTGCGCGACTGAGGTTTTCCACCTGCAAGAGGATCGGTGCATCCGGGGCCACGTCGCTGACCAAGCGCTCCTCGCTGACCTCCCGGCCAGTCATAGCCTTGGCGATGGAACGAGCGGTGTGATCGGAGGCCGGGCCCGATTCGACGAGCTCCCCGTTGCGCAGCACCGTGACCCGTTGGGAGATTCGCAGCACCTCGTCGAGCTTGTGGCTGACGAACATGACCGCGACTCCGCGAACCTGCAGCCGTCGCACGACCGTGAAGAGACGATCCACCTCGGTGTGCGTGAGCGCTGTGGTGGGCTCGTCCATGATCAGGACCTTGGCGTCGTTGACCAAGGCCCGGCAGATAGCGATCAACTGGCGGTCCGCGACCGGTAGGTCGATGACGTCAGCCTCAAGGTCGAGACGTAGCCCCAGGTCAGCCACGACCCGACGCGCCTCTGCGCTGATACGTCTGCGGGATGAGATCTTGCGACCTTGGGCGAGCTCGCTGAGCATGGCAATGTTCTCTGCGGCCGTGAGATTCGGGAAGAGCGAGAAATCTTGGTAGATCACCTGCACGCCGCTGTGGATCGCGTCGTTCGGCGTCAGGTGGGCGTGGACCTGCCCATCGATAGCGACGGTGCCCGAATCGGGCTTCTCCACGCCGCTGATGATCTTGATGAGCGTCGACTTGCCGCTGCCGTTCTCGCCTGCGAGGCAGTGGACCTCACCCGGAAGTAGCTGCAGCGAGACGTTCCTGAGGGCATGGACGCCCCCATACGTCTTGACGACGTCTCGGACCTCGAGGACGGGTGCATCTGACGGGGTCATGACGGCATCCCTCTGCTTGGCAACGTGACTCGGGTGGGGCCGGCTAGGCCCGACGCCACCCGAGTCACGATGAGGTGTCGGACTAGAAGTCGTACTGGTCGACGTTCTTCAGGTCAACTGCCACACCGGCGTTGCCGGCGAAGGCATTGTCAGCCCCTTCGAGCTTGACGAGCGACTCGTAGCCGGGCACGCCCAAGTTCGTGCCCTCTTCGATCTTGCCGCCCTCAGCGAGGATCTTGGCGACGGCCAGCTGCGCCTTGCCAGCCATGGCCGGGTCCCAGAAGAAGATCTTGTCGATCGCGCCGCTGTCGAGGTAACCCCGAGCGACGGACGGGATGCTCGTCCCCATCACGCAGACGTCGTCCGTCTTGCCGGCCTCTTCCACGGCGCGGCCGATGCCAACCACGTCCGTACCCGCGGAGCCCTGGAACGCCTTGATGTTCGGGTACTTCGCGAGCAGCTCCTTGGCCTTGTTGTACGCGACCTCCTCGTTCTCCTCGGACTCGATCGGGTCCTCGGCACGCTTCATCTCGGGGAAGTCAGCCTGCTGCTTCTCGTAGGCACCCTGCACCCACTCCGAGTGAGAGCCGTTCGTCAGGCGACCGACGAACTGGACGTACTCGCCCTTGCCGCCCGTGCAGGCGCCAAGGTTCTCCATGATCTGGGCGCCGTACGCCTTGTTCTCGAAGCCCTCGATGTTGATGTCGACGTTCTTGATGCCGACAGCCTCGTGGCTCACGACCACGATGCCAGCATCCCGGGCCTGGCCGAGGACGCTCTCGAGCCCGGCGAGGTCATTCGGAACGACCGAGATCGCCGTGGGCTTCTGCGCGATCAGGTCCTGGATGATCGAGACCTGACCCTCGTTGGTCGCCTCGGACGGGCCCTCCTGCCGAGCGTCGAGCCCGGTCTCCGTGGCCCACTCCTTGACGCCGACCTCCATGCGGTCGAACCAGCCGATGCCGGTCGCCTTCACGATGACGACGTACGCTCCGTCGCTACCGCCCGTGGCACCAGCGCCGCCAGTCGCTCCGGCACCCGGGTCTTGTTCACTAACCGAACTGCAGGCCACCAGCGCCATCGCGAGCGCGCTGACCATGACTCCACTGGCAAGTCTCCTGTGCCTCATGTGGTCACTCCCTTGTGATTTGTGCACTGCGCCACGGCCAATTGCGATGGCGGGCAGCGACGACGCTACGACCCTTTCGCGCACGCTGTCAATGGAATCCCGCAGAATTCTGCTCACCTTCAAGCGCGCTCCTGCGCGCTTTCGCGCAAGCCGCGCGCTAGAGTGGTGCGCTGAGGAAGGGGGTCGCAATGTCGCGACAAGCACAGACGGTGGAGCTTCTGCTCGAGCGCGGATTCGTGTCGGTCACCGATCTGGCCAAGCACTTCGGAGTGACCGAGTCCACCGTCCGGCGCACTTTGGCCGAGCTGGAGGCGCGTGATCTCGTGCAGCGGACGCACGGCGGCGCACTTCCGGTCCGGCAGACCGACGCGCCGATGGACCTGAAGCAGACCCTCCACCAAGCCGAGAAGCGTGCCATCGGCAAGGCGATGGCACAGCGGATCCTCCCCGGGCAGACCGTCCTCCTCGACAGCGGCTCGACCACTCTCGAGGTTGCCCGGCACTTGAGCGCCCGCCAGTTGACCGTCGTGACCAACGACCTGCTGATCGGGACGGCCATCGCCGAGAGGCAGAATGCCCATCTGGTGTTCGTCGGCGGTGAGCTGCTGCCCAATGTCTACACGATGTGGGGGCCGACCTCGGTCCAGCAACTGCAGAACCTGCGCGTCAACGTGGCGGTGTTCGGCGCCGACACCGTGACCGAGGACGGCATCTACAACACGTCGAGCTACGAGCTCGAGGTCAAGCGCACCATGCGATCCATCGCCACTGAAGCCTTCCTCGTCGCGGACAGCTCGAAGTTCGGCCGTGAGGCCCTCTTCAAGGTGTTCGAACTGGACACCTTCACGGCGTGCATCACTGACGAGTACATGTCGGCCATCCGCGCGGCACAGTTCCCTGTGCCGCTGATCCGCGTCAAGCCGTGACCCTAGACGGGCTTCGGGCCGCGCGGATTCAGCCGCTTCGCAGCAGCGCCCGTAGCCGAACGGCTAGGGCTGCTCCTTGGGGTCTACTCGTGCTCGTTCACCAGAACCGCCCGCGAGCGCAGTGATCCCGCGGCGAGTCGCTCCAACGCCTGCTCCGCCTGCTCCATCGAGAACCTCTCGACGACCGTGCGGATCTTCCCTTCGGCCGCAAGCTGCAGCACGGTGCGCATCTGGTCACGATTGCCCAGGAGAGAGCCCTTGATGGTCTGCCCGGTGTTGAAGTGGAACTCGTCCAGCTTGATGGGGACGCCGTTCACCAGCGTGCCGCCCCACTTGAGAGTCTGCAGGGCCTGGGCCGTGACCGCATCCGAGCCGGCGAACGTGAGCACGGCGTCTGCAGTCCCCGCGATCGCTGCCATCGCGTCGGGATCCGTGGAGTCCACGCTGCGGGCGGCGCCCAGCTCAAGGGCGACATCAAGGTGCGCCTGCGTGCGCCCGACAGCCACAACTTCGGCGCCCGTCAGAACCGCCATCTGAACTGCCATGTGACCGACGCCGCCCAAGCCGAACACCGCGACGACGCTGCCCGGCCCGACGTCGAGCTTGTCGACCGCGCCGTAGGCCGTGATGCCGGGGCAGAACAGCGGCGCCGCCTCCACGAGGTCGAGCGCCTCCGGCACCGCATAGGTGTGCGCCGCGTGAGCGAGCATGAACTGGCCGTATCCACCGTCGACGTGCTCGCCCGTAATGATCCGCTGGTGACAGAGCTGCTCACGACCAGTGGTGCAGAACTCGCACTCTTCGCAGGTCCACCACAAGGGCTGGACGCCAACGGGATCCCCGACGGCGAACTCGGTAACGCCCTCGCCGAGGGCCGCGACGCGTCCCGTGACTTCGTGACCCGGGACGATAGGGCTGATGGCAGGCACTCCGCCGTCCACCCAGTCCCCCTCGATCATGTGCAGGTTGGACCGGCACACTCCACACGCAACGACTTCCATGAGGATCTGCCCTGGACCGGGCTCCGGCCGATCGGTTTCAGCCCATCGAAGAGGGTTGTCGACCAAAGGAGCGGGTGTCAGCAGCTGGTTGGCGTGCATAGTCGTCACGCGCCGACTATAAGCCTCACGGGTAGGCCAGTAGCCGAGACGCCATAACGAGCCACGTGGGACTGGTCACTAAGCCTCGATCCACCGATGAAGTTGGTCGGGTGAGCGTGCCGTAACGACGAGGTGCCCTGCCGTGCTGAGAGATTGGGACTTGCGACGGTTCCAAACACCTCAACCCGGAAGGGCACCTCTGGGATGCGACTCTCTCACACTCTCGGCCGGACGTCGGTGGCGTTCGACGACCCGAATCTCGTGTCGGCCGCCGGGCTGGTCCCGCTGCCTGCACTCGCGGACCGGGCCGGGCTGCGGGAACTGGCCGAC